>CAZJRV010000326.1:0-2537 GCA_964548235.1 uncultured Verrucomicrobiota bacterium | reverse complement strand
GATCCACATCCGGGTGGTCAATATGGATGGTGTTGGACTTGGCCCGGCCGAGGCTGATGTTGACCTGCGCGAAGTACTCTTCCGGTGTGCCCGATTCACTCTCCACCACCAGCGTCAGATCACGCGAGGAGCTGGAGGGGCGTTGGGAGGAGGTGGGCATGGCGCTTTGATATTAACGGGAACCTTTTCCAATTGCACAGCACAAATAGGCTATCGCAGTTCCCCAATCCATCTGGATTCCACCATCAGAAACATCACGGCAGTGATGGCGAGGTAGACGGCCATAAGGCATAAAAGATAAATCCATTCCACGCCAACAGCGTCGGGCGGGGCGCGGCCGGAAGGAGACATGTCCAGCAGGGCGGTGGCAGGTCGGGTGACCATCAGGAACGAACCGGCCATGACCAGATTTCCCTGCCAACTGGCCTGATCGCTATCGAGGTAATCATCGAGCGTCTTGACGGGGTTGAAGGGGGAATGGCGTACCATTACTGGCGGCGCGGCCGGGGCTTCACTTTCTGGCAGTGCATCCGCTTGGATGGGTACGCCGGGGATTGGCAACGGTTGGCTGTCCCACTGCGCGGAATGGCCGAAGACGACGCGGCTTAATAACACCTGAAGCAACAATGCGATCGGCAGAATCATTACGGCCATGCGTTCAGTTTTGGATAGGGTGGAGATAGCCAGACCAACCAGCGCCCCACCGGCCCCGGCTAACCACAGAACGAGAGTAGATTTAACAAAGGATGCGGACCGGAGGTTATCCATGGCGGAGCCATCCTGAAGGAACACTGGGATTGCGATACGCGCGGAGAGATAAAGCAGCACGGCGACGGGCGCGAGCAGCAGCAGTGCGGTGACGAGTTTGCCGGCCAGAAAAGCAAGCGGATCCAGTGCCACCAACCGATCGCGCGCATAAAGTTTCTTTTCGTTTACAATCTCGCGCACGGTCAATGTCATGCCCATCCAGAGGGCGGAGACGACGAGGAAGAAATGGATGTTGATAGAAGCCGGCGCGGCGTACTGCGCCAGCACTGTGAGGGTGGCCAGGATGATTGGCTGGATAAGGTTGAGTAACAGCGAGCTTCGGTCGCGGAAAAATGTAAGCCAGCATCGCTCGAGGACCACGCTGAATTGGTTGGTGAATCCGGCCGCATCAGAACTTTTAAACTTGAGGCTGAGCAATTGCCCCATCAGCACCTGCACGCCGGTTGAATCTTGGTCGGCATTAGTCTCTACCCGGGGACTATCCGGTTCGGCTGCGCGGTCATGGGTGTGCTCAGAATCCAGATTTTCAAGTTTCTTGAACAAGTCCGCTGCGTTACGCACACCATAGGATGGGTAAAGTTGATCCGGGTCACCATAGTAGGCGAGTGTTGCAAACTTGTTCGGTGCTCCTTGCGGATGCTTCAGGCCCAACACAAGTAATGTGTCAAAAAAGTTCATGGTGTCCAGGGTGTGCGTAATACACACGATGGTGAACCCTTTGCGGGCGAGCCCCCTTAACACATCCATTAGGTCAGAAGCCGTGCCCGGATCCAAACCACTGGTCGGCTCATCCAGGATAATGAACTGCGGTCGCATCAAAAGTTCAATAGCGATACTCACCCGTTTTTTCTGGCCGCCCGAAAGCACTTTCACGGGCTTGTCCCGATGCGCCTCCATATTCACTTCACCCAGAGTTTCCTCCACCCGTTTGTTCAGCTCAGCTTCTGAGAGACTGGCCATCCGGAGTCGGCCTGAAAGGATAAGATTTTCTTCAACAGTCAGCGCCGGATAAACCAGGTCTTCCTGCATGACTGTTCCTTGCCGTGAGCGGTATTCCTCCTTATTACCAATCACCGGCTTATCCCCGTCAAAATAAACCGCGCCCCAAGTCGGATCCCATGTGCTGTTTAGCAATGCTACGGTCAGGCTCTTGCCCGCTCCGCTCGGTCCCAGTACGCCCACGAATGAACCTGGATGAATTGTGAGGTTCAGCCCCTCCAGCAACTTCTTGCCATTACGCTCCAGTCCGACATTTTCAAGGCGCACCTCCATTCCTGCACCCTCCTCCTGAAGCAGGAGTCGACCATTCTTGAAGAGGTACGACGGGCTATTGGCAAACTTCAGGACATCCCCAGGCTGTAGCCACGAGTTTTTAACGCGCGCGCCGTTCACGAACGTGCCGTATCGGCTGTCCAAGTCTTCCACCGCCAACTGGCCATCTTGAAAATGAAGCGCGAAATGCGTGCCTGACACCGCCACATGTTTGACGGTTACATCACCTTTACTTGAGCGCCCCACCGTGATGCGGGCGCCTTGTATCGGGAT
This sequence comes from uncultured Verrucomicrobiota bacterium, assembly GCA_964548235.1. GTDB lineage: Bacteria > Verrucomicrobiota > Verrucomicrobiia > Limisphaerales > UBA1100 > JACNJL01. The sequence continues at coordinate 224 of CAZJRV010000326.1, read as the reverse complement.
AATTTCCTGGGGCCAGGGGCTTTTCATAATATTGACCGGTTCAATTATGCAGAACTGCTGGGAAGTGATTTGGACTCGGCGGTCATAAAAAAAACTCGGGCGTCTCGCTTCGCTCGACGGTTAAGGATTAAGTTCTAAGAGTTAAGATTCAAGCCGTCGAGCATCAAGGTAACGAAGCCAACCTACCCACCGGAACCACCCACCAACACACACCGAAAGCCGAT
>CAZJRV010000325.1:0-2548 GCA_964548235.1 uncultured Verrucomicrobiota bacterium | reverse complement strand
CTCAATGACGGCGGATGGACAGTTCACACCCCGCCCGACCAAAGTTGCTGTGGCGCCTTGTACGCGCACAGCGGGCAGCTTGAGTTGGCCCGTGAATGTGCGCGGAAAAATATCGCGGCATTTGAAAAACTCGAACTGGAAGCCATCATCATCAACGCCGCCGGTTGCGGCAGCACGCTCAAAGAGTACGACAAGCTGCTGGCCAATGATATAGAATGGGCCGATCGCGCCGCCATCTTTAGCGCGAAGGTGAAAGATTTGACTGAGTGGATTGCACAGGAGTCAGGAGTCAGAAATCAGAAGTCAAAATGCAAAGTCACATATCACGATGCGTGTCATTTGGCCCATCCCCAGGGAATCACGCTCGAGCCACGGACACTCGTGCGAGCGGTGGCTGGCGAAAATTTTGTTGAATTACCGGAAGCAGAAATCTGTTGCGGCAGCGCCGGCAGCTACAATCTCACCGAACCGGAAATGGCTGCACGTTTACAAAAACGCAAAATCGACAAAATCCTTTTAACCGACGCCGACGTGGTGGTCACATCCAACCCCGGCTGCCAACTCCAAATCCAAGCCGGCCTGAAAAAAGCTGGCTCAAAAATGCGCGTGATGCACATCGCGGATTTTTTAGCTACTTCCCGCGACGAATGACTTGGCCCGGGCCGGCGGCATTGTGTTTGTCGTTTTCGATGACGGGTTTTCCATTGACCAATACTAAGCGGAAGCCGGTGGCGTATTGGTGGGGGGCTTTGAAGGTGGCGTTATCTTGGATTTTAGCGGTATCGAAAACAACAATGTCGGCGGCGAAGCCGGGGCGGAGTTCTCCACGGTTTTTTAATTGGAAGGTGCGCGCGGGGAGGCTCGTAAGTTTTCGAATGGCTTCTTCGAGCTTGAGTTGCTTTTGATCGCGCGTGTAGCGGGCGAGGAAGCGGGCGGCATTGCCGTAGCCGCGCGGGTGTGGCACGCCCACGTTGAAGGCGCGCACGCTGCTGTCGCTGGCGAACATCGTATGCGGGTGGCGTAGGAAGGCGCGCGCATCGTCCTCGTGCATTCCGTGGAATACCGCGCTTGCGCCGCCATTCATTTCCACCTCAAAGATCAGCGAAATTTGATGATCCAAATCATCAAAACCATAACGCAACTTGGCTGCCTCCTTCACATTGAGACCATTGAATCGTTTGTCTTTTTTATAAAAAGCGATGACAGCGTATGAGTAGTCTTCACGATCACGGCGGCGCAATCGGTCTTTCATCCACGCAACGGTTTCACGATGGGTCTTGGCACTTTTGATGCGATTTGAAAATGCTTTGGCACCCCCAACAATAATTTCATCCGGCAACAACTGACGCAAACTCGTACTTGAGGCGGTGTAGGCATACTGATCGTGCGTGAGGCGAATACCTTCGGCGCGAACTTGATCGAGGCGGGCGAGTAGTTGCGGGTGCTTGCCCCACATCGGGCGGCCGGCGAGTTTGAGATGCGAAATGTGCGCGGGCAATTTGGCTTGCTCGGCGATGGTGCAGACTTCGTCGATGGCGTTAAAAATGTTGGTGCCTTCGCTGCGCATGTGGCTTGCGTAAATGCCGCCGTGGGCGGCGACGGTTTTTGACAAAGCCACCAACTCATCAGTGCGCGCAAAAACTCCGGGCAGATAAATCAATCCCGTCGACATTCCGAGCGCGCCGTCGCGCATGGCTTGGTCGATGTGTTTTTGCATCGCGGCCAGCTCAGTGGCGTTGGGCGGGCGGCGAAGAGAACCGCCCATCACTTGGCCGCGCACGGTTCCGTGGCCGATGAGGCTGGCGATGTTGGATGAAAAACCGCTCTTCTCAAGCTTGGCATAAAACTCGCCGAGGTTGAGTTTGGAGGAGCCGCAGTTGCCGAGCACCAAAGTGGTGACGCCCATTCGCAAAAAGTTTTCTGCCTTGGGATGGTGGACGATGTTTTCGGCGTGGGTATGGACGACGATCAAGCCGGGGGCGATGGCGAGGCCGTTGACGTCGATGATTTTTCCCGGTGCACCGGCCCGGGCCACATTGCCGACGGCGATGATGCGGCCATTAGCAATGGCGATGTCGCCTTTGTATGGCGCGCGGCCTGTGCCGTCGTAAATTAAGCCGTTGCGCAGGAGGAGATTTGGCGCGGCGTTTGCGCTAATTGCAAAACCAAGCGTTGCGAGAAGCAGGCGCATTTTATGCCTCGCCGATTTGGGCGGCGTAGCCGGCGGCATCGAGCAAATGGCCGGTGTCGGGTTCGCCGACGAGTTGCATTTTGAAAAACCAGCCTTCGTCGAAGGGGCTGTCGTTGGCCAGCTCGGGCGTGTCGGCAAGGGCTGTGTTGACCTCGCTGACTGTTCCGCCCACGGGGGCATAAAGGTCGCTGGCGGTTTTTACGGATTCCACCACGGCGCAGTTGTCACCCGCGGCGAGTACGCGGCCTTTTTCCGGCAGCTCGACAAACACCACGTCGGTCAATTCCGCCTGCGCATGGTCGGTGATGCCGATGATGGCGGTGTCGCCCTCGATGCGAACCCACTCGTGGCTCTTGG
>CAZJRV010000324.1:0-2561 GCA_964548235.1 uncultured Verrucomicrobiota bacterium | reverse complement strand
GCTTCGGTATTGGATGCGGAGGGTTGAACGGGGTCTTTCTTCCCACACCCCACCAACGCTACCAACGAAATCATCAAGAGAATCTGTTTCATGTGCCGCCACCCTACAGGAAATTCTTCGCACCCACCTACTACAATTAACCGGAAAGATTATCATGGAGAGCCGCAGAGGAATACACTCCCCTGCGGCTCCATTCCTTGGAGTGTGCTTAGCACCCTGTTGACGAGCCACCTAGGCGGCATCTTCCAAACCATCGATGTCATCCTTGGGCAGTTCGGCCCCTGATTCTTCCGTGGATTTACGGGTCAACCCGCTCTTACGCTCAGACTTGGTCTTAAACCCGAGGAATCGATAGAATTCCGAGTCTTCCCCGAAATCTTCGTGTCCACGGATACAGTGCACGATGCGCCCACGGATATCCCGCAGCTCCAGCCCCACGGACTGGCGCGCGGCAATCTTGCCGCGATATTCAAGCCTCAAGGCATCCATGGCCGCCATAAGCTCCTTGAGCGAGGCAATGAGCGCCTTGAGTTGTGCCAAGGTGTACCCACTAAACGTGTGATCCACCGCGTATTTCTCCCAGCCAATGGCTAGGACCTCTAATTCAGTTAAAAGAAGATTTATCTTCATGTTAACATCATAGGAATCAGCCACGGAAAATTCTAATTTTTCTCAAATTTTTTTGATATTTTTTTGGGGAAGCGAAAAACCCCTGAAAAATGGGGGTTTCCAGCCAGTTGGCGGCTTGCGCCAAGTAGTTGGCAAGGCCCGCCAACAAGGTGGCATCACTCACTATATAGTTGGCGGAGGGTGCCAAGAGGTTGGGAAGGGATGATCAGGAGCTGGAGAGGGATGCGGGGGGGTTGGCGGGACAAATCCAAACCTTGGCTGGGCTGTCGCAGGCGTTGGCCACCCAGAACGCCCTTCCTCGGCGGGATGTGAGTTTTCAATTCCTGCGTACCGACACGCGATAGGTTCACTCCGCGTTGCTATGCGCTCTCGCATATGCGGTGAATGTCAGCAAAGAATTCTTCCAACTTGCCAAGCAGCTTAACTTGGGCAGACACTCCCGCGATGCCGCGCGTTTGGCTCATCTCGATTTTGCTGCTGCCTCTGCCAGCCTTGGCTGCACCGGATTTTGGCCGGGACGTTTTACCTATCCTTTCGGACACTTGTTTTACCTGCCATGGCCCTGATGCTAACGCGCGTAAGGGCAAGCTGCGGCTGGATGTGGAGGCGGAGGCAAAGAAGGAGGTGATTGTGCCGGGCAAGAGTGCGGAGAGTGAAATTATCGCCCGCATTTTCTCCAATGATGCGGACGAGCTAATGCCGCCGCCGGAATCGAACCTGAAGCTCACCGCGGCGCAAAAGGCTACGCTCAAGGATTGGATCGATTCGGGTGCCAAGTGGGATAAACATTGGGCTTATGAAACCCCTAAACCGGTGGCTGTACCCAAAGTGAAGCAAACGGATTGGCCGCGCGGGGAATTGGATGCGTTTATCTTGGCGCGACTGGAGCGGGAAGGTTTGCGCCCATCAAAGGAGGCGGATCGCGTCATGTGGCTGCGCCGTGTGACGCTGGATTTGACCGGGCTGCCGCCCACGCTGAAGGAGGTGGACGCGTTTTTGGATGATCAATCACCCAAAGCATTTGAATCGGTGGTGGATCGCCTGCTGGCCTCACCGCGGTACGGCGAGCGGATGGCGTGGGATTGGCTGGAAGCGGCGCGGTATGCCGACAGCAACGGATACCAAAGCGACCAGGACCGCACGATGTGGCCTTGGCGCGATTGGGTGGTGCGCGCGCTGAATGCAAATATGCCGTACGACCAGTTTAGCACCGAGCAGTTGGCCGGTGATTTGTTGCCCAATGCGACGGATGAACAGGTGCTGGCCACGGCGTTTAATCGCAATCATATGATCAACGGCGAGGGCGGACGTATCGCGGAGGAAAACCGCGTGGAATATATTTTCGACCAGCTCGAAACTGTGTCCACCGTTTGGCTGGGGGCCACGATGAATTGCAGCCGCTGCCACGACCACAAGTTCGATCCGATCACCCAGCGCGACTATTACAGCCTGTTTGCGTTCTTCAACAACACACCCGTCAACGGCGGCGGCGGCAGCGGCCAAACAGCCCCCGTGCTGGCCGTGCCCTCGCCCCCGCAAAAAAAGGAGATTGCAGCACTGGAGAAACAGATTGCGTCACACGCCAAAGCCATCGAAGCAAGGCGGAAAATTTTACGCCAAGAACAGGGAGCGTGGGAGGCGGACCAATTAAAACGCAGCTTGATTTGGATCCCACTGCAACCCATCACCGCACGCGCAAAAAGACAAACACTGGAGTTGCTTGAGGATCTGTCGGTCTTGGCCAAGGGTAAGTTGCCTGATCACGATGAATACACGGTGCAATTAGCCGGTGGTGTGAAGGCGTTTCGTCACGTGCGACTGGAAGCCCTGCAGCACGCGAGCCTGCCTGCCTCCGGGTTGAGCCGTGTGAAGGGCGGCAACTTTGTGCTGACGGATTTTAAAGTACTGATCGAGCGCGCAGGGCTGGAGCC
>CAZJRV010000323.1:0-2570 GCA_964548235.1 uncultured Verrucomicrobiota bacterium | reverse complement strand
CGATTTTTATTTTCAGCAGCGACAACGGCGGCGAAACCAACGTGACCTCCAACGCGCCGTTGCGAGGCGGAAAAAGCCAGTTGTATGAGGGCGGCATTCGCGTGCCATTGATCGTGCGCTGGCCCAATGGCGGGGTGCCCGCCGGCCGCACGACGGCGCAGCCGGTGGTGAACCACGATTTTTATCCGACGCTGCTGGAGGCCGGCGGCGTGAAGCGGGATCCGCGGCAGAAGCTCGACGGCGTTTCCATTCTGCCCACGCTGCGCAGTCCGGACCAAGCCCCCAAGCGCAAGGCGTTGCACTGGCATTATCCGCTGGATAAACCGCACTTTCTCGGCGGCGTTTCGGGTGGGGCCATTCGGATGGGCGACTGGAAGTTAATCGAGTTTTTCGATCCGGCGCGGACGGAGAAATTCGCACTTTTCAACCTCGCCAAGGATCCCTCGGAGAAAACGAATCTGGCGGGCAAGGAGCCGAAACGTGTACGCGAACTGCAAGCGCGGCTGGCGGCTTGGCGGACGAAAGTCGGCGCGCGCATTCCCTCGCGGCCCTTGCTGGCCTCGCCGCGCAACCTGAAATTCGGCGATCACTTTTCCGAGGGGCAAGTGAGCGGCGGCTGGTTTTTCAACAAGGAATGGGAGGTGAAGGATGGCGTTTTGCGGCGCAATGAAATCGTCGGCGAAAACAAGCGCATCTTTTACAAGAACCCGAATTTCAAGGACGCGCTCGTGCGGTTTGATTTCAGGTTTGATGGGGCGAAAGATATCCGGTTGGTGACGGGCGCTTCCGGTCATTATAACACGGTGCTGCATATTCGGCGTGATCATTTTTATCTGCAAACCGCGATGGACAGCCGCGGGCCGTGGTTCTCCATGCGGCACGGCGAATGCGCGTACGCCTTTGAGCCGGGACGTTGGTACACGATGACGATGGAGTTTATCGGCGACGAAGTGGTGGCGCACATCGACGACCGCCATCGCGTGTATGCCAAACACCCGATCATCAAACAGGAACGCACCTATTTTGCCTTTCAAGTGGATCGCGCTGGAGCGGCGTTTGATAACGTGCAGGTGTTCCAAGTCAGCCGACATCGCGAGCACGAGGCCAATCGTGCGCGCATTGAGGAGGGCATGGGGCAGTTCCCCGTGAAGCATGCGGTGGCCGATGAGCATGAGATTCGCAAGCGCAACGCGCACGCGCGGTTTCATCTGGAGCACGAGGCCTACCGCAAGCTGGTGGCGGCGGTGGATGCGCTTGATGCCGAAAAGGCCAAGCGTTTTCCCGCGGTGTTCAGTTCCAACAAAACCTTTCGCAAAAAAATTGCCGAGCAGCGCAAGAAGCTGAATCAGGAGGATGCCATCTACAAAAAAACACTGACGGCTACGCATCGCGCCAACCGTGCGATGGAGGCGTATCTCGTGGAGAAAAACCCGGCCATCGACAACGGCCCGGCCAATGCCCGCAAGGCGGCGCTGGAACGCACGCGGTTGAAGCATCAGAAGGATGCGGCGTATCAGGAACTCGTCTCCGCCGCGGCGGCGGCACAGGCGAAGCTGGAGCGGGAGTATCCGCAGTTGTTTGTGTCCGACGCCGCCATCAAGTCCAAGCGCGAGGCGGCGCGGCAGGTGGCCAAGGAGAATCCGGCGTTCAAGGAACTGACCAGCCAACGCGCTGCGGCCTATCGCGCACAGCAGGATTACCTGCACGCAATGGACGCGGTGCTCGCCCAGCTCAAGCAACGGCTGGAAGCCCTGAAGAAGTGACACCAATGGCAAACTGACCTTGCCAACGCGACCGCTTTGCGTGTAGTGCATCGCGCATGGCGAAGACAGCGTTTTTGTATGCGGGCCAGGGCGCGCAGGTGGTGGGCATGGGCAAGGATTTAGCTGGGGCGTGTCCGGAAGCAAAGGCACTCTTTGATCGGGCCAATGCGGCGTTAGGGTATGACCTCGCGCAGGTGTGCTTCGAGGGGCCGGAGGAGGAGTTGACCAAAACCGAGAATGCGCAGCCGGGGATTTTCCTGGTGAGCTGGGTGGCGCAGGAGCTTCTCAAGGCGCAAGCCCCCGATCTCAAGGCAGAAGCCACGGCTGGTTTGTCATTGGGCGAATTCACGGCGCTCACGGCCGCAGGCGTCATGTCGTTCGAGGACGGCCTTAAAGTGGTGCGGCAGCGCGGTCGGTTTATGCAGGAGGCGTGCGAGGCGACGGAGGGCGGCATGGCAGCGGTGATTGGCCTCGATGAAGACGCCACGCGCGAGGTTTGTGCGGAGGCGGATGTGGAATTGGCAAATTTGAATTGTCCGGGGCAACTGGTGATTTCCGGCACAGCGGCAGGCATCGAGAAAGCATGCGTGTTGGCGAAAGAACGCGGTGCCAAACGCGCGCTGCCATTGCCAGTGGCCGGGGCGTATCACTCGAGCCTGATGGAAAACGCATGCCCGAAACTGGAGGCGGCATTACGCGAGGTGGATTTGAATCTGCCAGCGGTGCCGGTGATTTCCAATGTGACGGCCGCGCCGCACGCAACGGCAGGCGAGATTTTGCAACGGCTAGTCGAGCAAGTTACTTCGT
>CAZJRV010000322.1:0-2590 GCA_964548235.1 uncultured Verrucomicrobiota bacterium | reverse complement strand
AGGCAACGCAGATAGAGCCGCTTGGCCTCGTCCATCTTTCCGGTGGCTTGAAGGATGCGGGCGAGGTTGGCCATATCGATGGCAGTGAGGTGATGGTCGGCCCCGATGCGGAGGGTGCTGATTTCCAAATTAAACTTGAACTGGGTTTCTGCTTTTTTGAAATTGCCGAGCGTTTCGTAGAGCACCGCGAGGTTGGCGCGGGGGATGGTGGTGCGCGGATGGCGCTGGCCGTAGTATTCGCGATACCCGTCCAGTGCGTTGAGAAAAGATTCCTCGGAAAGCTTGTACTGGCCGATATCCATATAATAGATGCCGAGGTTGTTGGCGATTTCGCTCTCCACTTCGCCGGCAAGGTCGGGATGTTTCTTGAGCAACCCGCTGGCCTCATCGAGCCACGCCTTGGCGCGCGGATATTGCCCGGCGTCCAGCTCAACCATCGCGGCATCGGTGATTATTAGGATGCGGATCATCATGTCCGCCTCGGGATGCTTGGCGAGGGCAGCGGCTTTCTCAAAAAATTTAATCGAAGCGGCGTAGCGCCCGGATTCGTATTCAATGAGCCCGCGTTCCCATTCGATCTCAATTTGCAAATCGCGATCCGGCTTGGCGGCCAGCAATGTTTCGGCTCGAATCAGCCCGGTCTTGGCCTTGGTTTGGTTTCCCAATTCCCGGTGCACCACGGCGATCTGGATTAGCGTCTGCGCCTGGTTGGAGGGCGTGCCGTTGTTTTTTTGAAAAAGCGCGAGTGATTCCTGATACACGGAGAGCGCCTTCTTCAGTTCGTAATCCTCTAGATGAGTGTCGGCGCGCTCAAGGAGTTTTTGCGCCTGTTCCAGCGGTGTGGCGGCGGGGGAAGACAGGCCCGCACACAGCCCAAGCCAAAGGCACAAAATCATTGGCCGGCTGGATTCCATGCCCGAATATGAGCTTTCCGGGGGTGGACTGTCAACAGCTGGAATTTTTGTATCCCAAAACCGCTGCACGGCGTCCAATGGGATGATGCGTGCAATCTCGATTATCCTGGTCTTCTCTGCAGGCTTCTTGCCTGCGCAAACACGGCAGAATGGAGCGGGCGGGTTTGCCCAGCGGATGGATGCCAACGGCGATGGCAAAATTTCTCGCGAGGAATTCCCGGGGCCAAAAAATTTCTTTGACCAGTTTGATGCGGACAAAAACGGATTTCTCACCCAACCCGAGCTGGAGGCCATGCGGCGCGCACGCCAGCAGCAGGGCAATCGCCGTCCACCGCAGGGCAATGGCGCGCAGGGTTTGTTCCGCGTGCTGGACGCGGATGCCGACCGCAAGATTTCCGCCAAGGAATGGAACACCCTACTGCGGACGGCGGATTTCCAGAAAGCAGACGCCGAGGCAGATGGCCAGGTGACGCCAGAGGAATGGATGCGTTTTTTCGGGCAAGGCCAACGCCCCGGGCGAGGCGGCGGCGGCGTGAAGGTGGGCGCGACTGCGCCAAAGGTTTCCGCAAAATTCCTGAAGGGCGCCGGCGTGCTGGATTTTTCGAAAATCGAACGCCACACCGTGGTGGTGTTTGGCTCGTATACGTGAGGCCCCTTCTCTCGCGAGGCCGGGCGCCTCCAGAAATCGTACGAGACATTTGGCAAACAAGCTGACTACTACTGGGTTTACATTCGCGAAGCGCACGCCAGCGATTCAAACTGGCCGGCGCGACACGTGCAAATTGAACAACCCAAAACATTTCTGGCCCGTAAAGAAGTGGCCACAGCCTGTTCCGCGGGATTGAAACTTTCCATTCCGCTACTGGTGGATGACATCGACAACACCGTGATGCTCGCATTCGATTCCTTCCCCGACCGCCTGTACATCATCGGCCCCGATGGACGCATCGCGTTCCAGGGCGGAAGAGGCCCGCGCGAGTTCAGTGTTTCTGAAATGGAAACGGTCCTGAAAAAACTGTTGGACAAGGACTAACCTCAGATTAAGCAAAAAAGCGCAGATTGTTTTCTGGGTTTTTTCAAAATAGAAATCTGTGAGACTCTGTGTATTCTGCGGTTAAAACCGGTTCCAAAAGATTCGTACGCGAGAGAGGACTCGAACCTCCACCCCTTGCGAGACCGGATCCTAAATCCGGCGCGTCTACCAATTCCGCCACTCGCGCGCGGGGGCATCTTTCGCCAAACGCCCGCGCGCGTCAAAGGGCTTTTTCATTGCCGCACCCGCCCGCCGCGGTGAACACTGCGCCGCGTGCGATTTTTAATGCTTAACTGGCGCGACCCGCGCAACCCACTCGCCGGCGGTGCCGAGCGCGTCACCCACGCCTACCTGCGCGGCCTCGTGCAGCGCGGCCACGAGGTCACGTGGTTTGCCAATGAATTTCCGGGGACCGATCCCGCGGAGGTGATTGATGGCATCGATGTCATTCGCGGTGGTGGCAAATTCACCGCGTGGATGGCCGCGCGCAAATGGCACGCCACGCAGGAGCCCTTCGACCTCGTCATCGATCAACACCACGGCATCCCGTGGTATGCCCCCATTTGGTGCACCGACAAATGCGTCGCCTACATTCACGAAGTGCTCGGCCCGATTTGGAAAGCGTTTTATCCGTGGCCACTCA
>CAZJRV010000321.1:0-2595 GCA_964548235.1 uncultured Verrucomicrobiota bacterium | reverse complement strand
GTATTTCATGAACTCGCCCGAGCCGTGCCACGTGGTCTTGCCCGTGGGCTTTTGCGGATGCGGAGTGGCTGGCAGCTTGGCGTTCGTGTAATGCTTCATATATTTTGCCGGCGTGCCAAAAGGCAGATGCGGACGAATGATGCCGACCGCGAGCAGGAACGGCTGGTCGCCCTTGGCCAACGCGTCCATTTGCTTCAACGCCTCGTCGGTGATGAGGCCATCCGGATAAGCGGCGTCCGGTCCATCGAAGGCTTGATACACGTCCATATCCTTTGCGTTCATTCTGATTTCTCCATTGGCCAGCCCGTGCATCGCGCCGCGCGGATGTTGCCACGGCCCGGCCGGCAACAGGTGGTGCGTCCACGCGCCGGGCATTTCCGGCTTGGCATCCTCATCCCAATCCGCCCCACCGCGTCCGCCGGGATGATGCGACACTTTGCCAACCGAAACCGTCGTGTAGCCATGCTTGCGAAACCATCCGGGGAAACTCGTGCCCTTAATCTTGGCAAAGTTTTGGAACAGTGCCCCGTTGCTTGCCGGCCCGTAACGACCCGTGAGCAGTGTGTAACGCGAAGCCCCACACGTCGGCGCCTGCACGTAATGCCGATGGAACGCCCGCCCGCGCGCCGCCAAGGCATCGATGTTCGGCGAGTGAATGTAATCAACGCCGAAACTCTTCAGTTCGGGACGCAAGTCATCGATGCAGATGAGCAACACATTGGGCCGTTGCTCGATGGATTCACCTTGTGAAATCAGCGGAATGATTGCGGCCAATAGAAAAAGAATTCGGTGCATGGTTTCGGTGATGTTGACAGGTGTGACGATCGAGTCAATTCAGGGAATCAAGGGTTCATTTTAATCGTCTTTTCAGCCAGTCGGAATACTCGGGTCGTTTGATCAATTTGGGCAAGAAAGGTTTATAGGCATCCACGGTGTGCCAGAAAACGCGCGGCGGCTGTGGGCCGACCTCGCCTTCAGGATAATCCTTGCCGACCACACTGGCGGCGATGGAGCGGCGGGTATTCTCCAGATCGCGCGCCAACCGAGTGGCCGTGGCGGGATCCTTGTCGTAGAGGTTGGTGGTTTCCGCAGCATCCTTTTCGAGATTGTACAGCTCATAGCGTGTGCCGTTTTTACCCGGTGACGACAGCAGTTTGTATTCATTGGCAATCACCGCCAACCGGCCGCGGCTTTGGAAAGGCAATGGCTTGCTGCGTCGGGCGGTGTCGCGCGCAAACAACGGCTTCAGACTTAGGCCATCCTGCGGCTGGAGCATCGCGGATTTCGGCAGACCGCACACCTCGGCAATGGTTGGGAAAATATCCACCGCGCCAGCCGGGTATTTCGTGATGCGCGCTTGGCGGATGCCAGCGGGCCATTCGATGACACACGGCACGCGCAAACCGCCCTCGTACATGCTGCCCTTATAGCCGCGCAGACCGCCGGTGGTATCCGGCTTGAATCCCGGCAAACCGCCATTGTCGCTGGTGAACCACACGAGCGTGTTGTCGGCCACGCCCAGTTTGCTCAGACCCTTCCGCAGCGCGCCGATGCTGCGATCCATGGCGACCAATTCGCCATAGTGATCCTGCGCCTTGGGCGTGAGCTTGGCAAACGGCCCTTTGTCCTCCGGTGCGGCGATCCACGGACTGTGCGGCGTGCCGTACCAAATGACCGTGAAGAACGGCTGCTTGGCCTTCACCTTGCGGTCGATGAATTTCAGTGCCTCATCCACCACGACCTCCGAGGAATCGCCCTTGTGATCCTCAAACTTGCCGGCACGACTGAGGAGCGGATCGCGTTCAAAAAAATTCGTGACCGACAGCCATTCGTCAAAGCCCACCTTGCCCGGGCTGTGCGAATCATTCTTGAGAATCGGCACCCCCGGTCCGCGCAGACCATTGAGGTGCCACTTGCCAAAATGGCCCGTTGCGTAGCCGGCCTTTTGCATGGCGGCGGCGAGCGTCTTTTCCCGACTACGCAATGCGTAGCCGTGATCGAACACGCCAGTGCGATCATGCGTGCGGCCGGTGAGCACGGTGGCGCGCGTGGGTGAACAAACGGGACCACCAGCATAAAAGCGATCGAACCGCAGCCCCGCCTTGGCCATCGCATCAAGATGCGGCGTCTTGAGCACAGGGTGATTATAGTAACCGGTTTGGCCCCAGCCCTGATCATCAGCCATGACAAGCACGACGTTGGGGCGGTCAGCCGCCAGCGCGGCACAGCTTAGCAGACAAAACATCAACAAACGCATGGGAGGAGCCTAAAGGGTGAAGGCGGAAGGAGAAAGGATGAATCACTCCCCCTGAACAAGGGTCCTGCATTCTTCACCGTGAATAACTGACATCTTTCTTCTGTCATAAACCGGCGGTGCCCTATACGATTGGGCATCGCTGAAAGGCGCAATCTTATGAGTGTTTCACGACGCAAATTTCTGAAAGTGGGCGGCGCAACCATGGCGCTGCCCTTTCTACATTCCGTGCCGGAGGCCCGCGCGACCGCCCCCAAAGGCCAACTGGCCGCCCTCCACAAACGCGATCGTGAACAAGTCGTCAGGCTGCACCTCAAACACGACATTCGCACGATAGGCAA
>CAZJRV010000320.1:0-2618 GCA_964548235.1 uncultured Verrucomicrobiota bacterium | reverse complement strand
CAACGTGGAAATGGATGGCGATGGTCGATGGCACGCTTTACGCGTTGGTGGGTTCCAAGGAAATCTCCGTGAAAACCGTGCCGTCCAATCGCCCCGGCCTCGGGCATTGGCCGTGGGGAATGTGGGAGGGACACGATTACAAAAACCCCAAAACCAATTTCGGCTACGGCCGCACCTTTGTGGCGATTGATTTGAAGACCAAGAAAATCAAGTGGCAGCATTCGGAGAAGGATTACATCGACGCCCGCGGCGTTTGCCTGCGCGACGGGAAGATTTATTTTTACAGCCCCAAAAAATTCCTCGCCGCGATTGGCACCGATGGCAAACCGGCTTGGAAAAATTCGGATCAAGATTTGCTCGAGGCCATCGCACCGCACGCGCGCGCGCAGCACTACATCACCGGCTATGCTACCACCACGTACATCAAATGCTCCAAGGACGAGATTTTCTTCGCCGGCCCCACACGGCCGAATCTCGTGAGTGCTTCCTCGCGCGATGGCCGGCTGCTTTGGCAACGGAAGGGTGGCGGCAATGTGCAGCTGGTTTTGCGAAAGGAAGGGCTCTTTGCCGCGGGCGCACAACGCAGCAATGGCGGGATGGTGCTGGAATACAAAACCGGCAAAGTGAAAAGTGAAATGCCGTGGCGCCGCGCCTGCACCCGGGCGACGGGCAGCATCGACAGCGTATTCTTCCGCGCCAGCGGCGGCACGGTGCGGATGGATGTGCCGAGCAACACCGCCCAGCATATCGCGCCAATGCGGCCGCCCTGCCAGGACGGGGTCATCATATCCGATGGCAATTTATTCTGGGGCCCGTGGATGTGCGGCTGCCAGCTTTCGCTGTACGGCCACATCAGCCTTACGGCCGCGGGCAATCAGCTGGCCAGCCCCGGCGAGACCCGTCCACAACTAGAGCCGGGCGAGGGCGATCTCAAAAATGTCCAGCAACTCGTGGCCAACAAGAATGACTGGGCGGTTTACCAAGGCAACAACCGACGCACCTCCACGACCGCGCTCGGCCTGCCCGCCGCGCTCAAGCCGCATTGGAGATTCAAGGCCGACACCGAAGCAATGCCGACGGCACCGGTGACCTTGGGTGGATTGACATTCGTTGCCAATCGCGCCGGGGTGCTGCGCGCATTCAATGCAGTTGGAAAAGTAATGTGGGAAAAATTCACAGGCGGTGCGATTTATTTCCCGCCGGCCGTCCACAATGGCCGCGTGTATACCGGCAGCGCCGATGGCCGCGTGTACTGCCACGAGGCCGCCACGGGACGAAAGCTCTGGAGCTACCGCGTGGCACCGACGGAGCGGTGGATTGCGGTGTTCGGCAAACTCATTTCCACTTGGCCGGTCGCCGGCGGTGTGCTCGTGGAAAACGGTACGGTATACGCCTCGGCCGGCATTGCGCATTACGACGGCACACATGTGGTGGCGCTTGACGCCATCACCGGCAAGCTCAAGTGGCACAACGACAGCAGCGGTTCGCTGAACAAAAAAGTGAACAGCGGCGTGAGCATGCAGGGCAGTTTGTTCATGGAAAACGGCAAGCTCTCCTTCCTCGGCGGCGGCGTGCAGGAAGTGGCGCAGTTTGATCTAGATGATGGCAAGTGCCTAAACAAGCCGGTGGAAAACGTCAGCTCCGGTTATCGCACCGCGTTTTATCCCTACTACCCCGAGTACGGAAACTACGTTTCATTGTCGCACACAATGGCCGATGGCCGCGAACTTGTTTTCGATGCCAGCTATGAGGGGAACAAATTCAACTTCCTCCACGCCCTCGCTGCGCTGCCCCCCGGTGCACCGAAGCTCACCAAAGAACGCGCGCGCTGGAATGCCCGCCGCGGCGCGCCCCAACGCAAGGTGCTGTGGCGCGATGCCCGCAGCCGTCGCTTCGCCGGCTTCATCGTCGGCAAAACCCGCCTCATCGGAGTGGGCGATGCCGGACAACAAAAGACGCCCTTCATTTCCATTATCAACCTCAAAACCGGGAATGACGAATGGACCGCCCAACTCCCCGCCCAGCCGATCAAAGGCGGTGCGAGCATCGACAGCGCCGGAAGGATTTTGGTGACGTTGGTGGATGGGCGGGTGTTGTGTTTTGAAAACACGGAGTAACCTAGGCCAAGATCTCCTTCACCACCCTTGTGGAATAGGTGTGCGTGAGTTTTTCATCGAGGCCATTGCGGTCAAAGAACAGTTTTTCGTGGTCCATGCCGAGCAGGTGAAGGATGGTCGCATGCCAATCCTGAATGCTCACGCGGTCTTTCACAGCGCCGTATCCGATGTCGTCAGTTTCGCCGTATACGGTGCCGCCCTTGACTCCGCCGCCGGCCATCCAGTTGGTGAACCCGCTGGGGCCGTGGTCGCGGCCGGCTTTGGCGTAGTCGCCTTGGGCCATCGGTAAGCGGCCGAATTCGCCACCCCATAAAATTAGCACGTCGTCAAGCAGACCACGTTGCCGGAGGTCGCGCAGGAGCGCGGCGGTGGGTTGGTCGGATTGTTTGCAGGCGGCGGGTAGTGAGGTTTTCAGGTTGGCGTGATTATCCCACATTTGGCCGCGCGGATAAATCTGCACGAACCGCACGCCGCGCTCGACGAGGCGCCGGGCCATCAGGC
>CAZJRV010000319.1:245-2620 GCA_964548235.1 uncultured Verrucomicrobiota bacterium | reverse complement strand
ACCCGCGCCAGCTCCGGCAGCACCCGCGCCAGCTCCGGCAGCACCCGCGCCAGCTATTGGGGGCGAGGAAACGAAGCCTTTGATTGGTGGCGTGTTGTCCGAATCGCCTCCTGTGGCCGCGGCACCGGCACCTGTTCCTGCTGCGCCGGCGGTTGTGGATGTGACGGGTGAGGTGACTTTTTTCTATGTGATGGTTGGGCCGGATGGTTCGCGGATTGAATTTGATGCGGAGGCTGCGGGGGAATCGGTGCCGGTAAAGGAGGGGCATCCGCCGTTGTTGCTGACGCCGAGCGGACGTGGCGTGGAGACGAGCACGCATAAGCTGGTGCAAATGGATGGGGGTGAAACGGAGTTATTTGATAATGTGACAGATCCGGATGGGATGACGAATGTGGCGGCGGATCCGGCGCAAGCGGCGAATGTGGCGGCGTTGGTTACGAGGTTTGTGGATTTTCCCGCTGTGGCAGCGTCTGTGCCTGCGCCGATGGAAGCGATTCCAATGGGCTCGGCGGAGGGTGTGCCGGGTGTGCCCAAGGTTTCGTCCCCCGGCCCGGCTGCGCCAGCGGTTCCCACTCCTTCAGCCGCGCCGGAAAGCCCGGTTGCGGCCGTGCCAGATGTACCTGCACCGAAGCCCACCGGGTTGCCTGCACCCGCACCCATGCCGGGACCGGGGCCGGTGGCCAAGAAAATTACTTTGCCTGAGCCGGGTTTGCCCAAGCCCTCCGAGGTGCCCAAGCTGGATTTGCCGGATTTGCCAGGCACACCCGCGGTTCCGGAAGCACCCAAACCTGCAGCCGGGCTGCCGCCTATTCCCAAAAAGCCGGAGTTGCCCATTCCCGAATCCAATTTGCCACCGACACCGGAAACACCGGGAAAGGACACCCCCACCAAATCCGCCTTGCCCTCATTGCCACCAGTACCTAAGCCCGGCACGATGGATGCCCCCGCGCCACCCATTCCACCAGTCCCGGCCAAGCCTGATTTGCCATCGCCCAAGGATCCGGTTTCCGAAAAATCCGAAAAACCCGGCAAGCCTGAATCAAGTGAACCGGGGGATTTGCCTAAACCGCCCAAACCGGCCCTGCCAAAGAGTAAAAACGACGACGAGACGGATCCCGACATAGAATTTGAAGAAGGAGCCGCACCGCTGCCTGAGCCTGATCCCGCCGACCAAGGCGCTGGTGAACAAGCCCCAACCCCCAAACGCCGTTCCAAGAAAGAAATTGACCCAGTGGATTCCAAACGAAAATCCCGCATCGAAGCCGAGACGGCCGTGAAAAACGCCCAGCGCGAGCTGGAGGAAGCCCGTGTCCGCGAGGAAATGATGGCCCGCGAAGAACTCGAGGCGCACAAGACCGCCCTAGAGCGCGCGCGCAAGGAGCTGGCGCAGATCGACGGCGAAATCGACAAAGTCAAAAAAACCGATGCCGCCAAGCTGGAGAAAAACCACGCCGCGCTCGAAAAGCTCAAGCAGGAATTCGAACACGACGAGGATCTGGTGCGCCACACCATCCGCGCCAAGAAAGCGGCCCATCTAGACCATGAGGATCGCCTCACTGATCTGGACAGTGAACTGCACCGCCTGCACGAGGAAGAAGCCGAGCGCATCCGGCGCAAGGAAGAGGAGGACATCCGGCGAGAGGAGGAGAGCCGCTCTGCCCACGATCGCTACCTTGAGCGGGTGAAGACGGATGAAGAGGAAATGGTTCACCACCAGGCCGATCTTGAGAAACTGGACAAGGAGGAGATGTCTCTCAAGGAAGAGATGACCGAAAAGGAAAAGAGATTTCAGGATCGCGCCAAGCAAATCAAATTCGAGGAAGACGATGAACACTCCCGCTTTGAGCACGAGCAGGAAGTGCTGCTCAAGCGCCGCGAGAAATTCGAGGAACAGGTCAATATCGAGGCCGATGAAATCGCGGCGATGCACGCCAAGCTCGATGCCCGCAAAATCGTGCGCGCCGATGAGAAAAAAATGGAGCGCATGCAGGCCGTCGCCGAGCACGAGGCAGACATCATCCAACAGGGCCGGGACGAGGCGGAGCCGGTAAAAATTGCCAAACCCGTCATTGACCGGGACCTTCCCCCTGCCCCGGACGAAGAACCCTCTTTGCCAAAATCCGGCGATGCCGAACCGCTGCCCAAGCCCAAAATCGCCAAGCCCCTGCCCGCGGTGGAATCGAAACCCGAGCTACCTGTTTTGCCCGCAGCCACCGGCGACAAACCGGAACTCCCCGCCTTTCCCAAGCCGGCCGAAGACAAGCCTGCGCTGCCCGAACTCCCCGCCGTGCCCACGCCCACAGAAGACAAGCCAGCAATGCCAGAGATACCAAAATACATAGCAGACAATCCAGAACATCCGAAAATCCAAGAGT
>CAZJRV010000319.1:0-235 GCA_964548235.1 uncultured Verrucomicrobiota bacterium | reverse complement strand
CCCCTAGACACCCTCCGCCGCCGCAGACAAGCCGGCGCTGCCCGAACTCCCCTCCCCGCCCACCGCGGCCGAAGACAACCCCGCGCTTCCCGTGTTCCCCGCAGCCATTGGCGACAAACCCGAACTCCCCGCCCTGCCCAAGTCGGCTGAAGACAAGCACGCAATGCCAGGGGTGCCCGACCCCCGAGCGGACACCCCCGAACAGCCCGCCATGCCCAATACCGCAGAAGACCAC
>CAZJRV010000318.1:0-2629 GCA_964548235.1 uncultured Verrucomicrobiota bacterium | reverse complement strand
CGCTGCCGAGCAACTATGAAGGCTACGCCTTTTTGTCGTACGAAAGCCAGCCGCTGCCCACCAAGCACCTGAGCGCCGCCGAGGTGGTGCGCTTCCGCGACGAGGCGTGGCAGACGTATTTTACGAACCAGGATTATCTCAATTTAGTTGAGAAAAAATTCGGCCGCGCCCAGCGCCTGAACGTCGAGGACATGGCCAAGGTGCCCCTGCCGCGCAAGCTGCTGGAAACTGAATCACCCGAAACCTGTCTCGCATGATCCTCCTATGATGATCGCCACCCAAGACCTCCACGCGGAGATTGAATCCTCAAGCGCAGATTTGCTTGAGGATTTCGCGGTGTCCGCCCCCGGCGCCTCAGCGGCAGCGGCCCCGGCGGTTTTGGCGAGTTTTGGCACCAAGGCGGACACGCTTGCGGCGCTGCAGCCGTTGGTGAAAAAGGCGGCGGTGCCGAAGCTTATCAGTTTTACCGTGGCTGAATGGTCGGCAATGCCGGTGGAAATTGCTCAGGAAATTAGCGAGCGTTTTGATGGCGGCCAAGTGGTGTTCCGCAGCAGCGCGGTAAACGAAGACGGCGAGCAACACTCGCAAGCCGGTGCGTTTGCCTCGTGCCTGGACGTGGACAGCAGCCAACCGCGCGCGGTGTGGAGCGCGGTGGAAGAGGTCATCGGGTCGATGGATGACTGTCCGGAAAATCAGGTTTTGGTGATGACGATGGTGACGGACGTAACGCTCAGTGGGGTGATCATGACGCACGAGCTGGACAGCGGCGCGCCCTATTATGTGCTGAATTACGATGATGAAACCGGCAAAACCGACACCATCACCGGCGGCAGCGTGGTCAATAAAACCGTGTTGGTACATCGCGATTATGTGACCGATCACGTGGATTCACCGCGCGTGGCGGAGTTGCTGGAGTTTGCGCGCGAGCTGGAAAGCCTGTGCGATCGCGGCACGCCGTTGGATATTGAATTTGCCAAAACGCGCGACGGGCAATTGCATTTGCTGCAGGCACGCCGCATCACGGTACAGGAAAACTGGAACCGGCGCATCAGCCGACACGTGGGCGAAGTGCTGTTTCAAGCAGGCGAATTTTTCACGCGCCACGCCCAACCGCACGCGGGGCTGGCGGGCTCCCGCACTATCCTCGGGCAGATGCCCGACTGGAATCCCGCCGAGATCATCGGCACCCGCCCGCGGCCGCTGGCCATTTCGTTGTATCGGCATCTCATTACCGATTCCGTTTGGCAGGAGGCCCGCGCGGAGATGGGTTACCAGCCGGTGCCCAGCACGCCGTTGATGCTCACGCTGGGCGGCCAGCCGTACATCGATGTGCGCGCGAGTTTTAATTCATTTCTGCCCGCCGGGTTGCCAAACTTAACGCGCGATCGCTTGGTCGATGCATGGCTCGACCGACTGGAATCCAACCCCAAATTGCACGACAAAGTGGAGTTTGAAGTGGCGCAAACGGTGTTGGATTTTAACTTCGATGAGGACTTCCAAACCCGCTACGGCGACGTGCTCGAGCCGGATGAGTTTCTTGATTACCGCAATCAACTCGCGAAAGTCACCGCTGCAAACCTCAGCCTTGCGCCCGGCGCGTCACTGCCCGTAGCACTGAAAGGCATTCAGCAGCTCGAGGCATTGCAATCCCAACGCCGCCCGCTCAACGACTTGGCGCGACTACCGGCATTGCTCGAGGAATGCCGCACACTGGGCACTCAACCATTCTCGGTCATCGCGCGGCACGCGTTTATGGCGGAAGCAATTTTGCGCTCGGCAGTGACCCGCGGCGCGCTTTCGAGCCAACGACTTGCCGCCTTCAAGCGCACGCTGCGGACGGTCACAGCGGATTTCACCGGCGATTTCGCCGAGGCCCTCGCGCAACCGCGCCGGCGCCCGGATTTCCTCGCCAAGTACGGCCATCTGCGGCCGGGCACGTACGACATCACCTCGCCGCGCTACGACCAGCGCGACGACTTGTTTGCCGCCACCGCTCAGCCCGAGCCGACCACGAGCGATGCGATTTTCCCGCTCACCCGCGCGGAGGCGGAATCGTTCCAGAAACTTTTTGCCAAGGCGGGCATGCCGGAGGTGGAACCCGGGCAATTCATCGAGTACGCGCGCCAAGCCATCACCGAACGCGAGCGCGCCAAGTTCATTTTCACCCGGCACCTCTCCGACGCGCTGGAGTCGATCGCCAACTGGGGCAGCGACACGCGGCTGGATCGCGACGCACTCTCGCATCTCACGGTGCAGGATTTGCTTAACCACCTTGTCAGCCCCGTGCTCAACGATCCGGAACTGCACTTTGCCGACCTCGTTGAACAACGCCGGCGCGAACAGGAAAACGTCGACGGCATTCGGCTGGGTTTTCTCATACGCGATCCTGGTGATTTTTATGTGGTGCCGATGCACCGCAGTGCACCGAACTTTGTGGGCAACCGCCACGTGGAAGGCGAGCCGTTGCGGCTGGGCAATCAATCGCGCGGCCACGGCCAACTGGCCGACCGCATCATTTGCATCGAGAATGCCGACCCCGGCTTCGATTGGATTTTCACCCGCAACATCGCCGGCCTCGTCAGCAAGTTTGGCGGCGCCAACAGCCACATGACCATCCGCTGCGCTGAGC
>CAZJRV010000317.1:0-2733 GCA_964548235.1 uncultured Verrucomicrobiota bacterium | reverse complement strand
AGCGCTGCATGGAACCGGTCTGCAAAACACGCTTGTTGTTCTTCACGGCCTTCATCACTTCCACTGATTCGTGAACGTTATGGGTCAGGGGTTTTTCACAGTAGACATCCTTGCCTGATTCCAAAGCAGCAATGGTCTGGATCGCGTGCCAGTGATCCGGAGTAGCAATACAAACTGCATCAATATCCTTGCGGGCAATAATTTCACGGAAATCCTCATAGGCCTTGCAGTCCTTGTTCTTCTGGCGACCATTGGCGCGGTCACGCGCGGCATTACGGCGATTGGTGTCACAATCAGAAACCGCTACACAAATTGATTCCTTGGCCCCCATGAACCGGTTCATGAGTCCTCCATTCTGTTTGCCCATGCCTATGAAGCCCACTGCAATTTTATCATTGGGCTTTACCTCAGCTGATAAAATGCCTGAAGGCAGGATAAAGGGTGCACTGGCTACAGCGGTGGATTGTAAAAAACGACGACGCGAAAGATGGGGAGTCTGCATGGCTGGAAGCATACCAACCGCCACCCCCTTGGGAAGCACTTTTTGGGGATTTGTACGGGCCCTATTTCGTCGTGGTGTGCAGCACCTTACCGTGCTCATCGTGCCAGGTGACGATAAGCTTGGCGGAGGCACCGCCCTTGGCCGGATCCACCTGAACATGCATGAAACCGGCGGAGCGTTCTTTCTGCGCGTAGACCTGCTTGATCAAGCCCTTGGGATCGGTGGATTCGGGATCACCGGGCTTGCGGCCAAGGCGGGAGTTGGCGTCCACCAGTGCGCCGCAGGAAAATTCCTCAATGCCCGTCGGGTGAATGGAGTGATACTGCCAATGGCGGTCTCCGCACATGAGGTAGAAACCCTTCTCTGATACGCCGCTCTCTTTAAGCCATCCGAAGAATTCATCGCGCTCGTGGCGGAAGCCACCGAAGTTGGTGTGATTATCAAACTTGCGCGCGTCATCTGGGCCGACCATCGGGTTGGGCGAAATCATAATTTTGAAGGTCGCGTCGCTGGCGGCGAGCGTGCGCTTTAGCCACGCCTTTTGTTCCGCGCCCCAAACGGTTTTGTTCGGGCCGTCGGTCGAGTTGTTGTCGCTGCGATACATTCGATTTTCCACAAACCAAATCTGCAAATCCTTGCTCACGCGATGTGTTCGGTAAGTTTTCGCGGTCGTGTCGCCCATCGGGGCATAGGGAAGTTGCTCGTACATCATCCGCTGCGCCAAGGCCACCGACGGCGCGTGGTCGCCCGAGTTATCGCCGTCGTCGATGCGATAATCGTGGTCGTCGATTTCCCAATACGTCGGCACCGCCGCAAACAAATCGCGATAGCGCGGCTGCACAAACTGCTCGTGCCATTTCTGGCGCAGTTCCGCGATGGTTTGCGCGCGCGGTTCCTTGGGCGTGTCGTAGTAAACATTGTCGCCCGTGCCCACGAGGAAATCCGGCCGCAGTTTCAAAATACTCGCCAACGCTGGATATCCCAAATGCTTGTCCGGCCCCGTGTACGGCCGCGGCAGCTCCGTGTTGTTGTGCGCCAGATGAATCTTCTTATCAATGCGACCATCGCCGTGAAACTTTGCGTAGTTCATCCCCGTCACCACCACGAAATTCACCGGCGCTGCCTCGGCCTTCCCCGGATGTGTCTTGAACGAAGCCACCGGCCCGGTCACTGCATTCTCCGCCAATGCCTCCGCCGAATCCGCCAACTCCGTCGCTACCACATATCGTTTCCCCGGCAGCAATCCCTTAAACTCCGCCCGTGCAATAAAATCATTCCCCGCCACCGCCTCCAATACCTGCACCCCCGACGCCGGCGAAACCGGTTTCCCTTCCGCATCCATTTCCCCAAACAAAGAAAATCGCACCATCCCCGCCCGCCCCGGCACATCCTTGGAAAACCCGCCCGGCCCCGCGACCTTCGCCCGCACCAACCGGTCCGACTCCGTCAACCGCACCTGCACCAACGCCCGCGAATCCGTCACGCCGCCCACCATAATCCCCTGCCCCGCCTTCGGCACCGAGGAACACCCCACCAAAACCAATCCCACCAACAACGAAAGAATAGAAATTGCGCGCATAATATTGAGTGCGGGAATTGAACCGGCAAATGGACCCCAAATCAAGCAGCCAACTAATTCAATGCTCACGCGGAGTCGCAGAGACGCGGAGTAATAATTGGTTTCTCCGCGCCTCAGCGGCTCTGCGTGAAAACACTATTTCACCACCATCACGCCTTTCATTATGGTCCAGTGGCCGGGGAAGGTGCAGATGTAGGGGTAGTTGCCGGGTTCTTTTGGGGCTTTTAAGCGGAGGGTTTGGCCGGAGATGGGGGGGACCATTTTGGTGTGGAATAGTACGTTGTCGGTTTTGGGGATATATTGGCCGGACTTGGCTTTGGCGGGGTCGGCGGCCATTAGGGTGGCGGCGAGGCCGACTTGGTCGCCGGTGCCGGGTTTGACGATGACGAGGTTGTGGGGGGTGGCGTCGGGGTTGACGAATTCGAGTTTGACGGGTTGGCCGGGCTTGACTTGGAAGCGGGTGATGTCGAATAGCATTCGTTCTTTTACGGCGGTGATGCGCACGATTTTCAGATTTTTTTGCTGATCGAATTGGGCGTCTTTGGCGGAGTGGTTTACGTCGGTCTCGATTTTGTTGCCCTTGGCAAAGCCGCTGATGAACTTGCGTAACGGCGCGTTGTGCATGGTGAGGTGATGGTTGAACTGCCAGTGC
>CAZJRV010000316.1:0-2748 GCA_964548235.1 uncultured Verrucomicrobiota bacterium | reverse complement strand
AAGGCTTTGAGTTGAAGGGTAATCCCTCCATCAAACGCGATTGGTGGGAAGCCAAATACCCCTCCACCGGCGACAAATACAACTACACCGTTGCCCACTGGGCCATCACCGAGGCGCGCTTCCGCCTGCACCTCAAGGAGATCCCCGAGGCACAGGCCGGCGAGTTCATTCATATGGACAACATGCTCATCGCCATCACGCAGCAGGATGTGATTTACCGCCGCGTGTTCGACGAAGCCCACCGCGCCTACGTCCCCGACTGGGGCGTGTATTTCAAGGCAGAGGTAAACGGCAAAATGAAATTCTACACCGTCAGCCGTCAGATGGTGCTGTTCCACGTTGAGCGCCGCAAATCGTGGCGCATGCTCCAAAGCCGCGCCGGCATCGTAAACGCCGATTACCTCGCCCAAAAAGCTCTCGTGGAAAAATGTGACAAAGGCGAACTCACCCGCGACGACCTCCTCGAACGCGGCTGGGATTTATTGAACGAACAAGTCGCCACCGCCGCCGGAAACTAAGAGGGCTTCACCTCAACAACGATCGCAAATCCGCCTGCGTCAGCCGCCGCGGATTATTTGCCAACCGCTCCACATTCACCGTGGCGCAAATCTGTTCCACTTGCGCGGCCTCCGTGATGCCTGCCTCCGTTAAGCTGGTGGAACACCCAATCGCTTTCACCAATGCATCGAACTGTCCCGCCGCCTCCGCCGCATCATGCGCGCCCATCGTTTCGTAAATCATCGCCATCCGATCCCGCACTGCTTTGGGTCCACGCGCATCGAGGCAATTGGTTTCACTCAATTCGCTGTTGAAAACCAACGCAGCCCCTAGCGTCAACGCCACCGCGGCACCGTGCGGCAAGCCGTGCGCGGATGTAATCGTGTACGAAAGCGCGTGCGGCACCGTCGTCTTGGTGAGGTTTATCGCTTGCCCCGCCAGATGTGCTGCGCGCGCCATCGCATCGCGCGCAGCGGAAGTGGGCGCATTCACCGCCGCCTCTAAATTCCCCCAAGCCAAAGCCAAGCCTTCGCGTCCGAATTGCAGCGATGTTTCATCCGCGCCAATCGCCCAAATCGATTCGATCGCCTGGCACAACGCATCCAGCCCCGAATGCGCCGTGAGCATCGGCGGCAAACCCGCCGTGAGCGCGCCATCCACCACCGCCACCGTTGGCCGCATCAGCGGGTGGGCGACGGAAAGTTTTTGGCCGTCCACATAAACCACCGCAAAATGCGTCGCCTCGCTGCCCGTGCCCGCCGTGGTGGGCACCGCGATGAGCGGCAACGGCGTTTTTGGAGAGACCCAATCGCCACGCAAAACTTCTTTTTCCCCGGCATTTTGAGCAACCAGCCAATTGGCCAGCTTCGCGACATCCATCGCCGTGCCGCCGCCTACGGCGAGAATTGAATCGGCGTTGCTGTTGCGAATAGCCGCCGCGCACGCTTCTACTTCGGGCAGCTTGGGATTGGGCTCGAACGAATCGAAAACCGTGACCGTTCGATTAGCGAAGAAGGGCTGAAGGATTGCTTCCGCGCCACTGGTGGCGTACGCCAATGGATCCGCCACCAGAAAAATGGAATGGCCGGTGAGCACGGATTTCACTTTGCCCAACGCTGAAAAGTACAATTGGCCATTCATTGTTAGTTGAGCTTGGCCCGCAGTTGGGGCGAGTCGAACACCTCGGGATTCAAAACCATCTTTGGCCGCTGGCCGTTCATCAAGTCCACGATCGCCTGCGCGCAGGCGGCGCTGACTTTGCGGCCCGTCTCAATTGAAAACGCGGCTTGATGCGGCGCGAGCAAAAGATTTTTCGCCGTGCAAAATGGATGCTCCGTCGGAAGAGGTTCCTCCACAAACGCATCCACCGCCGCGCCCGCAATGCCATTGTCATTGAGTGCCCGCGCCAAAGCCGCCTCATCCACCAACGCCCCGCGTGCGGTGTTGATGAGATACGCGTCGGGCTTCATCAGTTTCAGTTGCGCTTCGCCGATGAGTCCATTCGTGTCAGGCGTCACCGCCGCGTGCAGCGAAACAAAATCACTCTGCGCAAGCAGCGATTCAAGCGGCACAAATTCCACCCCCAATTTTTTGGCGGTATCATTCGGAAATGGATCACACGCCAACACCCGCAAATTGAAACCCGCTGCGCGCCGCGCCACCGCAGTGCCAATGCGGCCGCAGCCGATGATGCCGAGTGTTTTGATGTGCACATCGTGGCCCCATTCGGGCAGCCATTTTCCGGTGCTCATTGTGACGTGCGCGGTGTGAATTCGGCGGGCGATACCGAGCAGCAGCGCGAAGGTGTAATCCGCCACCGCCTCATCCAGCATGCCCGGCGTATAAGCGATCACGATGCCGTGCGCCGTGGCGGCGTCCACATCAATGTGCTCAAAGCCCACGCCCCATCGGGAAATAATTCGCAATTCAGCCGCCTCCGGACTGGCCAATAATTCAGCCGAAAACTCGTCCGGCCCCGCATAAACGGCCTGGATTCCGGTCAATAACGGCCTCAAATCCGCTGCAGATTGGGCGCGGAAGGGCTCGGAAATGTTAACATTACAACCGTTTTTTCGCAAAAAATTGGCGGATTCGGCACCAATTCCCGCAATCGTGCCCGGGGTGGCTAAGATGTTCCAAGACATGGCGTTGGGCGGCAGTGTAGCGTGCGGGGGCGTGAGTGCAAAGGATGGGTCTTGCGAATGCGATTTAGAATTATTCTAAATACTGTTGACGCCGCGCGGGCGATCG
>CAZJRV010000315.1:0-2751 GCA_964548235.1 uncultured Verrucomicrobiota bacterium | reverse complement strand
AGTGATGGGCGCTCCGAACCTTTGGTCCCGCCCATAAAACAGGCTTTCCCGCGCTCAAGATAAAGGGTTTTGCGCGCCCGAAGGCCTGTTTGGCGCGCCAAACCTTTGTTCCCAAGCTCCAAACCCTTCATCCCGCCCGCAAAACCCTTCATCCCGCGGTCAAAACCTTTGTTCCCGCGCTCCAAATCAAAGGTTTTTTGCTCCAGAAAAGCCTGTTTTTCAGGGGTATTATGCAATCCTGAAATTTTTTTGCAGAAAATTTAGAGAAAACGGGTTTTCACGTGTAATACAAATAAAGCAAATCCGTTTTGGCGGCAAAATGCCATGGGAGCCTGTCGGAACAGGCTCGGCCAATGCGAGAGATAGCTTTGGAGAAAAACATAATGATTATTAGAAATCATACGGTTGAAAGGGCTCACCTGATGCAAGCAGCCCTAGAACAAAACAACGCCACGGGAGTGGATTTTGCGGGGATGACCTACGCACAGTTCTGCTCCGGCGTGGCGCCTTCGTTCGCCAAGCGCGAACAATACGAGGAAAGCCTGATGACGGCTGCCGGTCAGCGGCAGGAGATCGATAACGCAGACCTCGATACCGCCGAGCACGTGGCGCATATGCGCGACGCGATTCGGTGCCATCCAGACTTCGGCCCCAACAGCGCGCTCTATGTGCAATGCGGGTACGTGGCGGATAACCAAAAGAAAAGCGGGCTCACACGGCCCGCAGGTGAAGGACAGGATGAATCCGCCGAGCCGACTGAATCCAACGGGTTCAGTGAATTGGAGGAGTGATGCCACGACGGACTTCATCGACAGCAGCTTTTGGGCTTGCGATTGCGGCCCAAAAGTTTGCTGTCCGGTGAATGTCCGAGGCGATGGAGGCGTCCACTCTTGCTTCCACATTCGCCGCTGGACGGATTCGGGCGGGTGTGGCACAAAGACCGCTCACATTTTATGAAGAAAATTCTATCCGTAGGCATCCTTGCGTTGGCGACTTTCGCGGCTGACGCAGCTCAACTGGAACTCAAAAAAGGCGACCGCGTGGTGCTGATCGGCAACACGTTGGCCGAGCGCATGCAGCATCACGGTTGGCTGGAGGCGTATGTGCAGGCGGCGTTGCCGAAGCACGAGATTCGCTTTCGCAATCACGGGTTCTCGGGCGACAAGGTGAACAGCCGCCCGCGCAATCGCGGGTTCATTGCGGCGCACGAGTACCTGAAGATTTCCAAGGCGGATGTGATCATCGCCTTCTGGGGTTACAATGAATCCTACGACAACAACCCGGCGGCCTTCACGCAGGCGATGGAAAAGTGGATTGAGGAAACGCTGAAGCAAAACTACAGCGGCAAGGGCGCGCCGCGGTTGGTGATCTGCGCGCCGATCATGCACGAAAACCTGAACACGCCCAACCTGCCCGATGGCAAGGCCAACAATGCGCGCCTGATGCAATACGCCGGTGCGGCAGAAGTGGCGGCGGCGAAGTACAAGCTGCCTTACGTGGATTTGTTCCATGCCACCAAGCACCTTTACATGATGAACAAGGAGCCGCTGACTCTCAACGGCATCCACCCCAACAGCCTCGGCAACAAGCTGATCGCGCAGCACTTGGTGCAAAAGGTGTTTGGCCTGAAGGTGAGCAAGGATGCAAAAAAGGTGGAGAGCATTCGCTCGGCGGTGCTGGACAAGAACTGGCATTGGCACAACCGCTACCGCGCCACGGACGGCAACGATGTTTGGGGTGGCCGCTCCACATTGAAGTTTGTGGACGATCAAACCAATCGCGAGGTGCTGATGCACGAGCTGGAGATGATTGACGTGATGGTGGCCAACCGCGACAGGAAGGTGTGGGCGCATGCCAACGGCAACACGAAGTATAAAGTAGATGACTCCAACGTGCCCGCGCCGGTAGGGGTGAAGACCAACGTGGGCGGCGGATCACGCAGCAGCAACGCCCAAAAGGAGGGCAACAAAAAATATATGACGCCGAATGAAACGGCATCCCAACTCCAGCTCGCGAAGGGCCTGAAGATAAACGTGTTTGCCTCAGAAGAAAT
This sequence comes from uncultured Verrucomicrobiota bacterium, assembly GCA_964548235.1. Lineage (GTDB taxonomy): Bacteria > Verrucomicrobiota > Verrucomicrobiia > Limisphaerales > UBA1100 > JACNJL01. The sequence goes on along the minus strand of CAZJRV010000315.1, from coordinate 698 downwards.
GTTTCCAGAAATGGCAAACCCCGTGCAGACGGCAGTGGATACCAAAGGCCGCCTGTGGGCTGCCACGTGGCCCACGTATCCCAAGTGGGAGCCGCTGAAGAAAATGAACGATCGCCTGTTGATTTTGCCCGATGAAGATGGCGACGGCGTGGCCGACAAGGCGATCACCTTCGCCAAGGTGCACAACCCGACGGGGTTTGAGTTCTGGAACGGCGGCGTGATCGTGGCCAGCGTGCCGGATATTTTGTTCCTCAAGGACACCGATGGAGATGACGTGGCCGATGTGCGCATCCGCATCTTCCACGGATTGGACAGCGCGGATACACATCACAGCGCGAACGCGTTTGTGTACGGGCCGGGCGGTAATTTTTATTATCAACGCGGCGTGTTCCACGTCAGCAATGTGGAGACACCCTGGCTGAAGAACCAGCAACACGGCAATAGTGCCATGTATCGTTTCAACCCGCGCACCTTCGAGTACAGCCACCACGCCAACAACAGCCCCAACCCGCACGGCATTGGCTTCGATTATTGGGGCTACCATTATGCGACCGATGGCACCGGCGGGCGCTGCTACCAAGTGCGGCCCAACGGTCGCGGCGGGTTTGGAATGCAAACGTTGCTCAACAAAACCGTACGGCCAGTGGCATCCAGCGGGATCATTTCCAGCCCGCATTTTCCGGAAAAATATCAGGGCA
>CAZJRV010000314.1:0-2766 GCA_964548235.1 uncultured Verrucomicrobiota bacterium | reverse complement strand
GGAAATTGGCTTCAGCGATCATTCGCCCGTGGAGCATGATAATCAGGATGACTGGCGGATGCTGGCCGGTGAACTGGACGAATACGTTGCCAAGGTGCAGCTTGCTCGCGAAACCCACCCCACCCTGCCCATCCGACTGGGCTTGGAGGTGGATTTCATCCCGGGCCATGAACCATGGATTCAGGAAATGGCCGGCCGCTATGATTGGGATTATTTTATTGGCTCCGTCCATTACGTCAGCGGCAAATGGGATTTTGATAACCCGAAATACATCGCCGAGTGGGATAACCGTGGAGTGGATGATGTTTGGGCGGAATACTTTGAGCGCCTCACTGCTGCCGCGGCCTCCGGCTTGTTCCAAATCATCGGCCATCCCGATCTCCCTAAAAAATTCGGCCACCGCCCCACGCGCGATTGCACGGATTTATTTGAGGGATTCCTCGCCGTCTGCAAATCCACCGACACCTGCATCGAGCTAAACACCGCTGGCCTTCGCAAAGATTGCGCTGAGATTTATCCGAGTTTGGATTTTCTGAAACTCGCCCGCGCCGTCGATGTTGAAATTACGTTTGGCGCGGACGCCCACGCCCCGCACGAAGTGGGGATGAACTTGGAGGAGGCGGTGGAGTTGGCGAGCTTGGCGGGTTACGCAAAATGGTGCCGTTTTGTCGGGCGGCAAAAGTCAGTTGTGAAAATTTAGAACCGCCAAAGTTTGGCAGGGACGCCCGGAAGCGCGTCCCTCCGAGAACCATTTAGCGCGCGATGCCGCGTTGGCTGGACTCAATGAAGGCAAGCAGGTGATTCAGTTCAGCCGTGCTTTCTATTTCCTCGCGAGCTTGTTCAATTGAATTGCTCAATGTGAGATCGCCGCGGAATATGATTCGATGGGCTTGTTTTAATGCTGCTTGCGCTTCTCCGGAAACTTCGTTGCGCTTGAGTCCTTCTTTGTTTAGCGCGCGTGTGGCGGCGGGATTGCCGTCAATCATCATGAAAGGAGGGACGTCTTTCACCACCTTACTGCAGCCACCAATGATGGACATGGTTCCGATGCGGCAAAATTGATGTACCGCGGCAAGGCCTCCAATGATCGCACGGTCTTCAACTGTGACATGACCGGCCAGAGTGGCAACGTTGGACATGATGATGTAATCGCCCAGTTGACAGTCATGCGCAATATGCGTGTAGGCAAGGAGATTGTTGTAAGATCCCAGCACTGTTGCATTGCCCTCTCCCGTGGCGCTGTGGACGGTGACATATTCCCGAAGGGTGTTATGGCTGCCAATGCGTGTGTGGGTTGTTTCGCCATTAAACTTGAGATCCTGTGAACGCAAACCAATACTGGCGAACGGATAAATGTTGTTGGCCTCACCAAGCTCGGTGTGTCCATCGATAACAATATGCGAGTGGAGATTACACCCTTTACCGAGGGTGACGTTTGGCCCGATCACGCAATACGGTCCAATGGTGCAATCGTCCCCGATTAGTGCGCCGTCTTCGATGACAACAGTGGAATGAATTTTGCTCATGACTGATCGGAGTCGATAAGCATAAATGTGACCGAAGCCGCGCTTACCTGTTCCCCATCTACAGAACATTTGCCGATGGCCTTGCCGATTTTGCCGCGGGACTTGGTGAGTTCCACGTCGATGGTGAGCGTGTCGCCGGGCAGGACTGGCTTGCGCCATTTCACATTTTCAGCGGCCATAAAGTATGCAAGCTTGCCGGCGTTCTCAGCTTTTTTGAGCATTAGAATGCCCGCGACCTGGGCAATGGCTTCGAGTTGTAGTACGCCGGGCATGATGGGATGATTCGGAAAATGGCCCTCAAAATACGGTTCATTTATGCTGACGTTTTTCTGCGCGATGATATGATTGCCATCAATGCTAGTGACGCGGTCGACCATCAGGAATGGATAACGATGCGGCAACACTTTCATGATTTGGCTGACGTCCAGCTGCGCGCCGTCTTGCACGATTGTTTCGGTAGCCTTTTCCTCCACGGCGACTTTGGGTTGTTTGTCTCTGGTCGCGGGGGGTGCAAAAGTTTGGGCAGTTTGGGTTGGCTTGCGGATTTGGGCAAGAATGCGCCGGGCCATTTCACAGTTGGCAGCATGGCTAGGGAGAACGGCAACGATGTGCGCGCCAATCGGGCGGCCAATGAGTGAGAGGTCACCGATGATATCAAGAATCTTGTGCCGGACAAATTCATCGGCATAACGCAGTGGCTCGTTGGTGAGCACGGCGTCGTCGCGAATGACCACAGCGTTCTCGAGGCTGCCGCCCTTGATGAGGCCGTTATTGTAAAGGTGCTCAATTTCTTCGTAATAACAAAATGTGCGTGCGCGGGAAATTTCATCGCGCCAAGTATCGGGACTGAGTTCCACGGTAAAAAGCTGAGTGAAGCGGCCGTTCTCGCCCGCGCTGGTGCAGGTGATTTTGAGGCGGTCGTGCGGGAAGGCGGTCATTTGGGTGCCGCCGCTTTGCAAATCGATGGGCGCTTCAAGAGAGTACAATTCGCGAGGGGCATCCTGTGCGGCGATGCCGGCGGCATCAATCATCCGACAATACTCGAGCGAACTGCCATCGGCGATGGGAGGTTCGTTGGCGTCTAGCTCAACGAGGGCGTTGTCGATGCCGGCACCGGCAAATGCTGCGAGCACGTGCTCGACGGTGTGAAGTTTTACGTTGCCCTTGGAGAGCGTGGTGGATCGGTTGGTATCGGAGACATTCTCCACCACAGCTTCGATTTCCGGCTGACCGTCGAGAT
>CAZJRV010000313.1:1604-2785 GCA_964548235.1 uncultured Verrucomicrobiota bacterium | reverse complement strand
GCTTTTCGCAGAGAACCATCTTGCCGGCTTCGGCGGCGGCGATGGCCACCTCGGCGTGTTGATCGTTGGGTGTGCAGATGTCGATGGCGTCGATGTCATCGCGCTTGATCAACTCGCGCCAGTCGGTCTCGTGACTCTCAAAGCCCCACTGCTCGGCAAACGCCTTGGTGCGATCTTCGGTGCGGCCGCACACAGCCTTGAGCACGGGTGTGTGGCCGAGGTCGGGAAAAAAGTCGCTGACGCGCTTGTAACCGTTTGAGTGAGTGCGCCCCATGAAGCCGTAGCCCACGAGCCCGATGTTGAGTGATTTTTTTTCGCTCATAATTTGGGGTTATCGTCTGATTTTGGGTTAACCAATTCCTTTAAAAGTTCGTTTGTCATCCGCGTATTTTCCTCAATATGGGTTAGCACCATCATGCTCTCGGCCACAAAGAAACAGGAAAGCGCAACCAACAGCCCGATAATCACTGCGTAAAGCACCATAATACCAGCTTTAGCACCTTCTTGCCCCATAAAGTATATGCTGAAGAAAAAGGCTAGCACCGAAACCCCAACCATAATCCAGCCAGCAAAACGGTATAATTTCGCCACAAATTTTAAGACGGGATATCTAGCCCCCGAAGCAGTCCGAATGTCATCAACTTCGGGTTTTTTGGGTGGCAAGTCTATGTTCAGTGCTGAACTAAAATCTTCATTCATGTCAATGAGTAGTTACAGATTTTTCCGGAATGCGTTAAAAAAAATGATTAGGGGTGAAGCAAACAGTATATCTCTCAAAAGCAATAGCCAGTTTTGGTATGGTGGAATAGATGCGTCGTAATACAGTCTCGCCTCCCAGTCTCCGAACTGACGAAATTTTAGGACGAACAGCACCACACCCAGCAGCAGGCTGACTGCCAGCAAAATAATGCATAATTTTAAGACTTTCTTCATCCTTTTTGCTTCCTAAATAGAATTACAAAAAAAGCTAAGGCAAGGGATTGTATTAGAATGAACCCAAGAGATTTTAGATAATTTTCCCATGCGGGAACGATCCAATAGGGAAAAAAGTAATTCATTGCATACCGCTCATTCAGCCAATTCAAGGTAGCCGGAAGAAAAAACAAACTAGCAAGAATCCAAGTTCCCACAACAAAACAAATGGCCACACTAATCGCCTTCATCAATTCATTTGTTTGTCA
>CAZJRV010000313.1:0-1594 GCA_964548235.1 uncultured Verrucomicrobiota bacterium | reverse complement strand
TCCAAGTTTCGGGTTTTTCCAGCGTGGCGTTCGGGAACATGCAGCCGTCCCAGCAGATATGCTCGATGCCGCGTTCGGCGGCACCTTTGAGCCAGTAGCCGGCGCAGCGGGTGATGTCCAGTTTGCCGTTGGGATCGTCGGCCGGGCAATGCTTGCCGGTTTTGTCATGGTCGCCGGCACCGTGTACTTCGCCGTCGTTTTGGGCGACGTGGAAATCGATGGTCCACGGGCGGAGGGCGTCGGCCACTTTCTCGTAGGCCGACCAGAATTCTTCGTCACTGTGATCCTTCCCAAGCAGAGCATCATCCGGCGCGTTGTAGCCGAGCATGAAGGTGTAGGTGTGGGCGAGGTCGGCCTGGAACCCGAGGGATTCGGGCATTCCCACTTCTTCCATCAAAGCGAGCGAAGCCTTCCACGAATGAAGCCCGGCCCAGCACACTTCGCCCTCGGCAGCCAGGCGCTCGCCATGGTCGGCGGCGATTTTGGCGGCTTCCTTGAACGTGGCGGCGATGCGCTTGATGTTGGTGTTTGGATCTTCAAGGAACGACGCCACGCCAAATTCAGCGGAGTCGATGCGGATCACGCCGCGCTTGCGGGTGCCGTGTTCGTTGAACACCTTCGCAATGCGACAGGCCATCTTGACTGCATCAAGAAACTTGGCCTGTTGTTCGTCATTACCCATGGCGGAATCGCCCACGGTGCCGGGCCACACGGGTGCCACCAGCGAGCCAATGTCGAAACCTTTGCTGGCGATGAGGTCGGCGATGCCTTTCAGCTCGTCGTCGCTGGCGTTCGGGTCGGTGTGCGGCAGGAACAGAAAATAATCGATGCCATCAAACTTTTGTCCATCCACCTCGGCGGCGGCGGTGAGATCGAGCATGTGCTCGAGGCTGATCGGCGGTTCCTGGCCTTCGTCATCGCCCTTGCCGACGAGCCCTGGCCACATTGCGTTATGAAGTTTAGGTGCGTTGCTCATAATCAGTTGGATAAATTAAACACTGGGAATCGGCGGCCAAGGTAGCAACCCAGCCGGAGCGTTCAACCCCAAAGTGAAATGGAATGCACCGGCAGAGCGTAGCGGCGACGGCGCTCTGCCACCTCGCTCCAAATTACGCTACTTGCAGCGAGCGCTGTTTCTCGGAGCGTTTGCGGGCGTGTTCGTCGAGGATTTTTTTGCGCAAACGCAGGGTGCTCGGGGTGGCCTCGACGTATTCGTCGGGGGCGATGTATTCGAGGGCGCGCTCGAGGCTGAGGATCATTGGGGCGTTTAATAAAATGCCTTTACCATCGCCTTGGGAGCGGAAGTTGTTGAGGTGCTTGGCGCGGATGGCGTTCACGGGCAGGTCATTGTCGCGGGCGTTTTCGCCGACGATCATTCCCTTGTAAACTTTGTCGCCCGGGACAACGAGCATCCGGCCGCGGCCTTGGAGGGTGTCCAGTGCGTAGGCGGTCACGGTGCCGTCTTCCATGCTGACGAGGGCGCCGGTGCGGCGGGCGGGGATTTCGCCGGTGTCGGGCGCGTACTCGTGAAAGAGATGGCTCATGATGCCTTCACCGCGTGTAAAATTGAGCAGCTCCACTTCAAAGCCGATGA
>CAZJRV010000312.1:0-2801 GCA_964548235.1 uncultured Verrucomicrobiota bacterium | reverse complement strand
GCTGGCCTGTCACGCCAGAGGTCGCGAGTTCGAGTCTCGTCACTCCCGCCATTTTCTTTCTGGTAAACTTCGATTCTTTGATCACACCGCCATGCGGCTCAACGAACTGTCTGTTTGTTCACAATTTTTACACAGCTGATTGAAGGGACGCGAGATGCACAAGCCTCACCATTGCAATCCGGAAAAGTGCGGCGAGACGGTAAAGGTTTAAGGGGGCGCTGATTACCACCATTTGTAATCTGGGTCGGGCTCAGGATTTATCATCCATTTTTTCATTTGTGTGGTTGGGGGGAAAACAAAATCGGTGACGTGACCATCGGCGTATAGCATAATATGTCTTGCTTCCCCTTCCTTTGCGTGCCAAGCGTCCGCCCCATCAAAAGGCCAGTTCCAGTCGCCTTGGATTATTTTATTGGATGGCTTGATGATTTCAGCTTCATGCAGGGACGTTGCTTGGTAAGATTTGGGTTTCTCGGATGCCTCTCCCAGCACGCGTTTTACACGGAACATGTCATCAGCTACTTGAGGCTGGTAACTGTTGCCAAAGGATTCCCAACAAGACTTAACGCTAAACTTCCCCCCTCCAAAATCTGCTGGATCATGAAAGACTCGCGGATCGCCCACGTAATTGTTGAGTGGGCGTTCTTTTTCCGGCACTTTGGCCCCATAAAGCTTGGCCGCTAAATTGGGGAGCTTGCCTTTATCGCCCATACCGTCCCCTTGTTTCCCGCCCACACCTGCCATTCCGTTAACTACAGGAAACCATCCGTCATTGTCGCCTAGGTACGCCACATAAGCTGCGTTAATTAGCTTCTGGTTGTTGATGCTTTTGGCCATCTTTTGTTCGCGGGAGAGGGGTGAAGGGCCAGCCTTGGGCTGACGCTCTCCTTCTTCGGATGGCTTAGATTTCTTGGATTTACCGCAACTGATAAACATGCAGACGGCAAGAAAAAGGGCAAATAGGGCAGAAAGGTTCAGGAAGATGTACTTCTTCATGCCCGCCACCCTACAGGAAACTATTCACACCCACCAACTACAATAAATTGGAAAGATTGTAATGGTTTTCCTCTCGCTGCACTTGCGAAAAGGCAATATCAATCATTCGGCGGATTCAGAAATTCATTATTGAGCGGGCACCACCGCAGCCTCACCTGTTTGCGGGTTGTATTGCCATTTCATTCCATTGGGCACGGCTGGTAATTCGGCGAGGAGGCCTTCGTTGATGAGTTCCTGTAAACTTGCCGGTGGCTGGGGGTTGGTGGCTTTGAATTGGTTGATGGCATTGTTCACCTGCATTAAGCCTGCGTCGATAATGACTTTCTTGCGCCCTTTGTTTAGCGCGCCCAAATAATCCACCGGCGCTGTCACAGGATTGCCTGAAGAATTATCATTGATGTCCGGCTCCGGCTGATCGCTGCAAGCACTGGCCAATAAACCAAGCGCGAGAAAATACAGTGTGGGTTTCATCTGCCCCAACCCTACGCACAATGGAGTTCGGGTAAAGGTTGGACTTGCACTCTTGAATTGATGTGTTGCAATTCAAGTGGGCTTCGGTTAAGTTGTCCCTGTGCCGGAAGTCTTTCGTGAGCGTGGTTGGGTGGGCTGTTTTTACAGCAATGAAGGTGCTGAGCCTCCGCATGTTCACATCCGCAAGGGCGGGGGTGAGGCGAAGTTTTGGGTCAGTCCGGTGCGATTGGAATCATCCGATGGACTGAAGGTGAAGGAACTGGCCGTGGCCGAGCGGTTGGTTGAGAAACACGAGGCCAACATTTTGGAGAAATGGAATGAACACATCCACTGACACCCCGCGCGCGCGCAGCGCCAAACATAAAACCGGCAGCATCCATGTGGAATTCGAGGATGGCCGCTCGGTGAGCTTCCCCATCACCGCCAGTCCGCGATTGGCCAAGGGCAAGCCGCGCCAGCTCAACAATATTGAAATCAGCCCACACGGATTACATTGGCCGGATTTGGATGAAGACCTTTCGTTGCGCGGCATTCTTGCCGGACGTTACGGCCCCGGTCACGGCGGCAGTCGGGTGGGCGCGGGCCGCAAATCAAATGGTCACGTGCGGATGCAACTCTCCGTCAAACCGGCCACCCGTAAACGCCTTCAGTCACTCGCCAAAAAAAATGGCACCACCGTTTCCGCCGTGGTGGATGCGTTGGTGTAGCGGGGGTTGCCCTAATTTTTCCCATCGCGACCTTCGCGATCTTTGGCGCGTTGGCGGGCGGCGTGGAGGGCGTCGAGGGTGGAGGCTGGGGGCGGGGCAATGATGGGGGGCTTGTAGGGCTCCTCCGTTGGTTCCGCTGGCCCACGGAGGGGGGGGGCGACAACGGGCGGGCCTAGTTCGGTTTGCTTTTTGGCAGGTTTGCGTTTGGGAAGCTGGAGGGTGGATTTGGGTTCGGGTTCGGGATCGGTATTGGCGCTGGCGATGGGTTTGCGCGTACGTTTTTGGGTGGGGCCAGCGAGGACGCCTTCGTCGGGAGTGGCGGCGCGGAGCTTGGAGCCAAAGAACCCAGTGCGGCGTTGGAAGACTTCCAGCAAAAACAAAATCAACGCCGCCAGCACCAACCATACCGCCAGCGGCAGGTGGCGCGGCTGGCGCGGCAGGGTGTCCCAAATATCCGCGAGCGCAAGCCGCGCTTGACCGTTGGAGGTGCGGCTGAGGCCGGCCAGCGCGAGGCGGCCTCGGTTGGGTCGGTCGGGCGCGAACTCTGGCGAATACGGCAGGCAAACGGGCGCAAGCGTTTGCACGAGGTTTTGGCCGAAGTCCACGCTGCTCAGTAATGTCTCGCCC
>CAZJRV010000311.1:0-2819 GCA_964548235.1 uncultured Verrucomicrobiota bacterium | reverse complement strand
AGCCACGTGTTGGGCAGGTTTGCCGAGAACGAGGCCGAGGCCATGCAAACCGTGTTGGAAAAAGTGGCCGCGCAGGTGGATTGCTGGCTGGCCCACGGGCCGCAGCGAGCCATGAATGAATTTAACGGGAAGGTGTTCCCTCCCGCAACAGACGACACAGTCAACACAGACGAGAAAGAAGAAACAGAAACGTGAAACGCTACGACGGATTATTCATCATCGACACCGCCGGCCAGTCCGACAGTGTGGACGAGCACATCACCAAGCTCAACGGCCTCATCAGCGAAGCCGGCGGCAAGGTGACCAACGAACAAAAACTCGGCCGGCGCGGATTTGTCCGCATTGCCGACAACCGCCACAAGGGTGGTTTTTACGTAAACCTCCAGTTCGAGATCGAGGGCGGTGCCCTTGAGGCGCTGCGCAAGGAACTGGCCAAACGCCCGGAATTTTTCCGCGCACAAATCACCCATTCCACCGGCACGCCTGTCGAGCTGGCCGCCAGTTAACACTTAACCCCAACCCCCCCGCCATGCCGAATTACAACAAGGTCATCCTCATGGGAAACCTCACCCGCGATCCCGAGGTGAAATACACCTCCAGCGGCACCGCCATCGCCAATCTCTCAATGGCCATCAACCGCAACTGGACCAACAAGGACGGCCAGAAGCAGGAGGACACCACGTTCATTGAGGTGGAAGCTTGGGATCGCCAAGCCGAAGTAATCGGCCAATACCTCAAGAAAGGCCGTCCACTCATGGTGGAGGGCCGGTTGAAGTACGACCAGTGGGACGACAAGGAAACCGGCCAAAAGCGAAGCAAGTTGAGAGTTCGTCTGGAAAGTTTTCAGTTTGTTGATTCCCGCGGCGAAGGCGGTGGCAGCTCCGCCAGCCAAGGCAGCGCCCCGGCGGCTGGGGCTTCCGGCGCGGCTGCAGCGAGCCTTCCTGAGGATGACGATGTGCCCTTTTAATCTATAACTGACCATGCTTATGTCCAAAAAAGAATCCGAAATCATCCTCACCGAGAACGTGGTGAGTTTGGGCGCCGCCGAAGGCGACGTGGTAAAAGTGAAGCCCGGCTATGCGCGCAATTTTCTGCTGCCGCAGGGCAAAGCCATCCCGGCTTCCGCCGGCAACCAGCGCTACATCGACGCGCTGCAGGCGCGCCGTACCGAGCGCGAGGCCACCGAGCGCCAACACATGGAGGAACTGCGCGACAGCCTCCAGAATCTGCGCCTGCACATCAAGGTGAAGACCGGCGAGGCGGGCAAACTCTTTGGCTCAGTCACCGCCGGCACCATTTGCGATGAATTGCGCAATCAATTCGATCTCGAGCTGGATCGCAAAAAAGTGGCGCTGGACAAACCCCTGCGCGAGCTGGGCGAGTTTGACGTGAAACTCAAGCTGCATAGCGAGTTGGAGGGCGAGCTGAAGGTGTTTGTGGAAAGCGAGAACCCGCTGCCCACGCCCGAATCCGTGGCCGAGGAGGAAGCCGCCAGGAAGGAAGCCGCAGAAGCCGCAAAAGAATCGGCCGACACGCCTGCCAGTTAACCGGCAAATTTCATGGCCGCCTTCGGAATGGAGCCGGCCTTTTTTATGCCCCGCGCGCTGTGAACAAGCAGGGGTGTGAAGCCAGCAACTTCGCGTTGCCTTGGGGGCGCGCCTTCGTGTTCCCTTGGCGGCCATGATTGACACGCCCGAGGGGCCCATCCCGGAACCGCCGGTGGAGGACTTGGTGAACGCGCCGCGCCGCGCGCCCAGTTCTCCTGAATCTGATGCTGCCACGGTGGGCCGAACGCCGCCGCATTCCATCGAGGCAGAGCAGGGCATCCTCGGTTGCCTGATGCTCGATGCCGCGTCCGGTTTGGATTTCTGTCTCGAGCGCATTCGAGAGCCGCGCCAGCTCAGCGATGCTCCAGCCGACAAAAATTCGCGCGGCAAACGCCCGCCGCCAAGCGACACGTTTTTTTACGAGCTGAAACACCAGCTGCTCTTCGAGGCGATGATTGACATCGTGGAGTCAAGGCAGGCGGTGGATATCATTACCGTAAAGCAATTCCTCGCCGACCGCAAACAGCTCGAGGCCATTGGCGGCGTGGCATATCTCAACACGCTGATGGACAGCGTGCCCTCGGCGGCCAACCTCCAGTATTATTTTAATATTGTCTGGGAAAAATATTTATTGCGCAAGACCGTGCGCACCTGCACCGAGATCGTCACTCAGGCCTACGAGCACGAGGGCGAGGTGAACCGCCTGCTTGACGAGGTGGAGACGCGCATCCACGGCATCAACGACGAGCGTGCCGGCGACATCAGCACGGATATGAAACAGCTCGTGCACGCCGCCATCGACCGCATCGAGGAATACCACAAGCGCCAGGGGCAGATCTCGGGTATCGCCACCGGCTACGACACACTCGACCGCCTGACCGACGGCATGCACGCGGGCGAGATGATTGTCATCGCCGCGCGGCCCTCGATGGGCAAGACCAGCCTGGCGATGAACATCGTGGAGAACATCACTCTGGGCGGGCAGGTGCCCGTCGGCGTGTTCAGCTTGGAAATGACCGCTGAGGCGTTGGTGACCCGCATGATTTTCTCCAATGCCCGTCTCAATTTCAAGAAACTGCGCGATGGGTTTATGGGAGACCGCGATTTTCCACGCATCAACACAGCCGCCGGCAAGCTGCATAATGCGCCGTTATTCATCGACGACACCCCCGGCCTTTCCATCCTCCAGCTGCGCGCCAAGGCTCGCCGAATGAAATCCCAGCATGACATAAAACTCATTGTCATTGACTATCTCCAGCTGCTTCACTCTAC
>CAZJRV010000310.1:0-2834 GCA_964548235.1 uncultured Verrucomicrobiota bacterium | reverse complement strand
CGCTGACAGCGGATTTTGAATCCGCCGCGTCTACCAATTCCGCCACTCCGGCACGGGCGGCATCCTAGCCATCCAAGCCCTCGGTAAACAAGTTTGTTTTGGCAAAGCCATTCCGTCGCGCCCATGCTCGCGCTGTGCCGCAGCATTCGCAAGATTCCGAGCCCTTCACAGTTTTTGATCAGGTGACCGTCCCCGATCTTTGGCAACAACAGGCCGTCGGCGCGCTTCGCGAGGGCAAGGATGTTGTCGTCCACGCCCCAACTGGCGCGGGCAAGACGCTCATTTTTGAGCTCTGGGCCAACCTCGGCAAACCGCGCGGCAAAGCGGTTTACACCGTGCCCACCCGCGCGCTCGCCAATGACAAGCTCGCCGAATGGCGCGCGCGCGGTTGGCCCGTCGGCATTTCCACCGGCGACCTTTCCGAAAATCTCGATGCTCCCATTCTCGTCGCCACGCTCGAAACCCAAAAGAGCCGTCTCATTCACGGCGACGGGCCGGACCTCCTCATCGTCGATGAATATCAACTCATCGGCGACCGCGACCGCGGCCTCAATTACGAACTCGCCCTCGCCCTCGCTCCGCCCAAGACTCAATTGCTGCTGCTCAGCGGCAGCGTGGCCAATCCCGATCACGTCGTAAAATGGCTGCGCCGTCTCGGGCGCGATGCCGTCACCGTGAAACACACCGTGCGCCCCGTGCCCTTGGAGGAAACATTCCCGGCCAACTTGAGCTACAAACTGCCGCGCGAAATCCGCGGTTACTGGCCCAAATTCGTCGCCAAGGCGTTGGCCGATGATCTCGGGCCGATTTTGATTTTCGCGCCTCGCCGCGCCAACACCGAAAAACTCGCACGCCAAATCGCTCAGCAACTGCCCAACCCCGATCCACTCACGCTTTCAGCCGGTCAAAAAAGACTGGTCGGCGATCATCTCGCCAAGATGCTTCAAACCCGCGTGGCCTACCACCATAGCGGCCTCAGCTACGCCGCACGCGCAGGAGTCATCGAGCCGCTCACCAAGGCCGGTCAACTGCGCGTGGTCGTCGCCACGATGGGCCTCGCCGCCGGTATTAATTTTTCGCTGCGCAGCGTTGCCCTTGCCGCCGGTTCGTACAAGCGCGCCGGCGTGGAGCACGCGCTGCGTGGCGATGAAATTTTGCAAATGTTTGGCCGTGCCGGCCGGCGCGGACTTGATGAAGTGGGATACGTGCTCGTTGGCGCGAACGATGTCCGAATTCGTGATGGCTTCCCCTGCCAACTCGCCCGCAGCGGGCTGGTTGACTGGGGCGCGCTGCTCGGCATCATGCACGCGGCGGTGGAGGACGGCCGCGAACCCTTCGCCGAAGCCATGCGCGTGCAAAGCCGCCTGTTCACCACGCGCCCCATCACCCTCGGCGTGGAAAGCGCGCTCGAACATTCCGATGCCCCCTGCAACCTGCCCACCGATGCCGAGCGCGCCCGCCATGTGCGCCGCAAAGAAAAAGAAATTTTAAACAGCCGGGGCGAATGGGAGCGCAACCCAAAACGCGAAGCCACGTACTTGGGCGAAATCAAGGTGATGGACAGCGAAGCCTCCGCCGGCACCGTGCCCGAGTTGCGCCCATTGCTCACTATGCCCGAGGCACTCGGCAAGCAGGGCCCCGGCGTGCTCACGGTGCTGGATCCCAACGCGGCGGAACCGGAATACGGCCGCATCGCCACCGTGGTGGAAAAGAACGCGAAGGGGAAATTGCTGCCGGTGCGCTGGGTGCGCCGGGTTTTGAACTGGCGCGGCAAATCGATGACGCGCAGTTTGTGGGAATCCAAATTTGGCCCGCAGTTGCGGAACATAATGGTCGAGCGCGGCATGCCAATTCTTGAGTTTCACAATCAACAGGGAAAAATCTCCGCGCACTTCAGCCTCGCGGAGGAAACACAATCCGTGCCAGTAGACCGCCATGGCGTGGCCCTTTGGAAACCGCCTGTCCGCGAAGGCTTACCCGGCAATTGCGCCGCATGCGAGCTGGTGACCGTGTGCCGCCGACTACCGCGCGCTCACGGCGTAGTGCATCATTGGCACCGATTTGGCTTGCTGGAACCCAATGGTGCGCCCACGCAGCGCGGACGTATAGTCAGTTTTTTTACCGGTGGCGATGGACTCGGCATCGCCGCCGCATTGGAGGATGAAAAATATCCAATCGAGGAATTTGTGTATGACATCGCAAACCTGCGCGGCGGATTTCGGTTTCACGGCGACGCCGATCGCTGGGACGGGCATCTCGCCTGGGCGTGCCGCAAGACCTACGGCATAACCAGCGTGTTGGGATACCTCGACCGTGGTGCACCGCCGGAATACGGCTACGGTGCGGACCTCGTGGTGGCAGACATCCACCAGCGGCCTGCGCGAAAACAATTTTGGATTCGCGAGGTGGCTGAAGAAGGCGATATCGACCGAATTATCATCGAGTGGCGCAGTTTGCTGCGGCGTGTCACCCATTCCCCCGCGCTGGATTGGCCGCGCTGGACGGCCTTGCAGGAACAGGCCCACCGCATGCTGGATGAAACTGAAAGCCCCACCCTCACCGAGCTGCCCGGGCTGGACTTTCGCCAAACCCAGCGCCTTGAACACCGGCTCAAGCTTCGCCGCCATTAAAAAACCCGCCAGTCAAGGCGGGTTGCAAATTCGCTTGTCTTTTTTCTCGCGTTAATACTGCCACCTTTGGAGGCGCAACGCCCGGCGCATTTCACCCAAGGTTGGCGCGCGGTGCATCTGTGTGGTTTGCCCGGCTCGGGTAATGCTCATTCCACTTGCCGTCGATGTGGGGGCAAACTGAAATGAACGTCCACCCATACCGCC
>CAZJRV010000309.1:0-2853 GCA_964548235.1 uncultured Verrucomicrobiota bacterium | reverse complement strand
TCATCGGGATGTCGAGCTTGGTGCCCCGCACGCCGGTGTCCTGCGTGATGATGGCTTTGCATTCGGAATCGTTGATGCGCGTCACGAGGCTATCGGCACTGAATGCGCCGAACACAATCGAATGCACCGCGCCAATCCGCGCGCAGGCGAGCATCGCAATGGTCAGCTCCGGGATCATCTGCATATAAATGCAAACGCGATCGCCCTTCTCGATGCCCAAGCCCTTGAGCGCATTCGCCGCTCGCTGCACTTCTGTCTGTAGTTCGGCGTAGGTAAAGGTGCGGCTCTCGGTGGGATCGTTGCCTTCCCAGATCAACGCCGTGTCGTCGCCGTGGCCGTCGTCCACGTGCCGATCCACGCAGTTGTAACAGGCGTTGAGTTTGCCGCCGAGGAACCACTTGACCTCTGCCTTGTGATAATCCCACTCGCGCAACGTCTCCCATTGTTCCGTCCAATGCAGCCGTCCGGCGTGCTCGGCCCAGAACCCCTCGGGGTCGTTGATGGAGCGATCGTACAGCTCGCGGTATTGGCCCAGCGAAGCGACGTGTGCGTTTTCCGATGAGGCGGGGGGGGGAGGAAATGAAGTATTGCTCATAACAAATAAATTGGGCCGCGCATCATGGGAAAGCGACGCCCTGCCGTCAAGCCAGTCAAGCCACTCCAAACTCGACCACGGCATTTGAGTTCGTTACAGTCCGCGCGTGTCCGGCCATGCACAACCTGTTTCCGCCCACACGCGCCTTTGCGCGGTGTATGGCTTTCCCGTCGGCCACTCCGCTTCGCCGGCGATGCAAAATGCGGGCATCGCGGAGTTGGGGCTTGACTGGCGTTACACCGCTGCCGAGGTGCGGCCGGAGCAATTGCGCGAAGCGATCGCCGGCGCGCAAGCGATGCATTACATCGGCATTAACCTCACTGTGCCGCACAAGCTCCTCGCGCTGGACATGGTGGATGTGCTCGACGAATCCGCCACCGAATGGGGCGCAGTAAACACAATTCTTTTTGAGGGACAGGATGAAAAAGGCAATTGGTTTGCATTACGTGATTTCGAAACCGCGCCACATCAATTGCGCAGTCATGGTTTTAACACGGATGCCGATGGGATCACCCAAAGTTTGCGCGAAGATTTGGGGATGGAAGTGCGCGGAGAAAATGTGCTCTTACTGGGCGCGGGTGGCGCGGGACGCGTGGCGGCGCTGAAACTCGCGGCCACGGGCGTACGGCAGCTGCACATCGTCAACCGTACCGCGAGCAAGGCCGAAGCGATTGCCCACGAAATCCGCACCCGATTCCCCGCAGTGGAAATTGCGGTGGGCTATCCCGAAAGCACGGACACGGAAATGGATCTCGTGCTCAACTGCACGTCGCTCGGCCTCGCGCCCGGCGATGCGCTGCCGCTGGACACCGGCGCGTTTTCATTGGATAAAGCGCGCGCAGTGTACGATATGATTTATCAACCCGCGGAGACGCCGCTGCTGGCCGCTGCGCGCGCCGCCGGCTGCCAAACCGCCAACGGCCTCGGCATGCTGCTGCATCAGGGCGCGAAGTCGCTGGAGATTTGGAGCGGCCAAGCCGTGCCGCTGGACCTGATGCGCACCGCGTTGAAGGAGGCTGTGAATGGCTGATCAATTGATCCAGTTTTTTGGCAACGAACTGACGTTGTTCTCGATGGTGTTCTTTGTGCTCGGCTGCATCGTGGGCAGTTTTCTGAACGTCGTCATTCATCGACTGCCGCGCGACATGAGCATCTTAAATCCGCCCTCGCATTGCCCGCAGTGCGGCTACTCGATTCCGTGGTACCGAAACCTCCCGCTCATCACGTGGCTGTGGCAACGCGGCAAATGCGCCGGGTGCGAGGCACGCATTCCCGCGCGTTACGTGCTGGTGGAGTTCCTCACCGGCGCGGCCTTCCTTGGGGCATGGCTGCTGGTTTATCTCCAATTCACCCAAGGCCACGAGGCGCCCATCAAACATTCGATGATCGCCGCGGGCGTTTCGATGGCGCTCGTCACGTTGTTGGCGGGATTGATTGCGTCCACCTTTATTGATTTCGAGCACTTCATTATTCCGGATGAACTCACCAAAGGCGGGATGGTGATGGGCGCGATTTTTTCTGTTTTAGTGCCTCAATTGCACGGGGCGTTTCTCGGCAAACCCGTTGGCCACGCGGAAGCGTTGTGGCTCAGCGTGCTCGGAATGGCGGTGGGCGGCGCGGTGGTTTACGCGGTGGTGCGGCTCGGCAAAGCGATGTTTGGCAAACAAACTTACAGCAGCGATGTGCCGGTGACGGTTTCATTTTCCACGGATTATATGTGTCTTGGCGGCGAACCGGGCGAGGAGGACACGGTGATTCCATTCGAGGATGTGTTTTACCGCAAAGGCGATACCGTGACGCTGCACGCCGAGCACGTGGAGTTGGTGGATCGCTGTTACTGGGACAGGCCCGTGGCACTCAATGCCGATACGCTGACCATCGGCGAGATGGATTTCCCCGCAGGCGAAGTACCGCACCTCGAAGTGCTCACCAGCGAAGTAACCATCCCGCGCGAGGCGATGGGCTTCGGCGATGTGAAATTCATGGCCGCAATCGGCGCGTTCCTCGGCTGGCAAGCCACCCTCTTCGGCCTGATGGCCAGCGCGATGGTTGGAGCGATGGTGGGTTCACTAATGAGACTCCTCCATCGCGATAAAGCCAACGTCATTCCCTACGGCCCGTACATTGCGCTCGCTGCAGTGGGCTGGATTTTCGGCGGGTACGCGCTGTGGCAATGGTGGTGGAAGAGCTTAGGACCGGTTTAAAGCAGTTAACCATTCTGCGCGCGATGACGCAATGCGTGATCGACCAGCACTAAT
>CAZJRV010000308.1:0-2880 GCA_964548235.1 uncultured Verrucomicrobiota bacterium | reverse complement strand
ATTGATGAGGCGGTGAATGTTTTGCTTGCGGTGATCGGGCATGCGACGGGGCAACAGGTTTGTGAACACCTTGCCATTCGCGGCCAGCTCGGCCATCCCGCGAATGGTGTCAGGTGATAGAATAAAGAAGGGGGGCCGGTTGCGTTTGCGAGCCTCGTTTTCACGCCAGTACCATAACTCGCGCATTACGGCCAGGGCGCGCGGCTGCATGCGGGCGCTGCCTTTCAAGCGCCATTCCTGCTCGGGATCAGGCGGTGCGTTCACGGCGTTGTCGCGAATCTGCCGACCGCATTCCTGCTGGTGCCATTCCTCGCGTCCGCGCGCACGGAGATCCAAACGCAGAGCATCCACCACGGGCTTGAGGTAACGCGTATCATTCCGGGCGTACTCCTCCATTTTTGCTGTCAGCGGACGGCGGGCCCAATTGGCTTTCTGGGAGGATTTTTCCAGATCCACATCCAGAATTTCCTTCACGAGATGGGCTAGGCCAAACTTCATCCGGCCGGTGAGGCGAGCGGCGAGCATGGTGTCAAAGATCTGACGCGGAACAAAATCATGACCGCGTTTAAAGAGGCGAATGTCATAATCCGCACCGTGCATCAACAGCTCATGTTTGTTAAAGGCGTCCCAAAGAGGATTGAGATCCAGGCCGGCCAGGGGATCGATCAACTCGTCCCGGCCGGAAAGGCTCACTTGTATAAGGCAGAGTTTTTCCGGATAGGCATGGAGACTGTCAGCCTCGGTATCCATGGCGAGCCAGGGGGCCTGTTGGAGGTCGGGCAGCAATTTCTGAAGTTGGTCGTTCCGATCAATCACAAAGGGCGAGTAGAACGCAAGGAAGCCCCCCGCGTCGAGCCTCGACCATTGGGTGGCAGGAATTTCATTGTCATTTTCGATGGAGAGTGCTTGCGAAGGTGACTCGATGCCGCTAGGCTCCCGCCATGAGGAAACTCTGCCTGACCGCGGCGATGGCCGCGATGATCCTGTCGCCGGCCTGCTCCAATGAGCCGGCGGAAAATCAACAACCCGATGACGGGAACCCGAGCGTGGCCACCGATGATGAATTTGACGGTAAATACATTCGGACCGTGGGGAAACACCATTACGTGGCCAAGTCGGCCCATGGCACGGCGATCTGGTATTTTCAAAGCGGAAAGAAAAAAACCGCGCGAACCTTTCGCAACGGCAAACTTGAGGGCGCGATGGTGATGTGGTACGAGGACGGCAGTAAAAAATATGCGGTAAACTACACGAACAATCAAAAGAATGGCGAGGCTCAGGGCTGGTATCCGGATGGGAAACAGATGTTCTCTGTGGATTACGACCACGGCCGCAGGCATGGCAAGGAGACTTGGTACTGGAACACCGGCAAAAAGAAGTATGAGCGCACGTGGTATCAGGGCCGAAACACGGGCACCAAAGCCTGGGATAAGGAAGGGCAACCCATGGTTGTTCCCTCGTCCCGGCCCCGGCAGCCCATTCGCCAACCCGGCACTACCAAGAGCAACCCGTCCTCAAAAAAGAATTAGATATCCGAATGCACCATCCTGCTCCATGGCTGTTGAGCGTCGGATTGACGGTGCTGATTGTGGGTTGCGGAAAAGAAACCACCGTACCGGGAAACGATTCTCCAACCACCCGCAATCCGGATGCTCAGGGGAAAACACCGGTTACAGCGGATCAACTAGTATCCAACCAAGGGGCGTTGTATACTCGGAAATCCAATTCATTGTTTACCGGCACCCTGATTGAGAACTGGGAATCCGGAAAGGGTGGGAAACAAAAGTATCAGTGCGATTATGTGGACGGCCAAAAGCATGGGGTCGAAATGCAATGGCACACCAACGGGCAACGAAGTGTGCGCACGGAGTTTGTGAATGGCCAACAGCACGGGGCACGCCGTGAGTGGCATCTGCAAGGTGCCCAGAAGGCGTTGACTCAGTTTGTGAGCGGCCAACCCGAGGGGGAGGCCAAAGGCTGGCATGATAATGGCAAGCAGGCTTTCCGCGCTGTCTATACCAATGGAGTGCCGGTTGGCGCAGTGGAAAGTTGGTGGAAAAATGGCAGCCGGGCAAGTTATCTGGCCCATGTGAACGGGAAAGCCAGTGGCGCAAAAGTGCAGTGGTTTCCAAATGGCAGAACCAATTCAGTAACCTTGTTTCAAGCCGGCGTGAAAGAAGGTTCGTCTTTAACTTGGTATGACACCGGGCAAAAGCGGATGGAACTGCGTTTCGTAAAGGGCGAGGCCGATGGCCCGGTGTCGGAATGGTACAAGACCGGTGGGCGCATGAGCGTCACCCAATACGTGAACGGAAAAATGCATGGGCTTGGACAGGGATGGTATCCGGATGGCAATCTGCTTTGGCGCGGCCAATGGGTGATGGATCAGCGGGACCAGATTCACACCAGTTATTTTCCTTCAGGCCGGGCCAAAATGGAGGTGCAATACCGGCAGGGCGTGGTGCTCAAAAAATTGCGCTACAATGAGCAGGGGCAGGTGGTGGACTCCATGGTTGTACCGGCCGGGCGCACTCGTTCATGGGATGTTGAGCAGCTCAAAGCGGCATATTTGTCACGGAACCAGCAGATTATCCAGGCTGCCTTTGGCAAGCCTGACCGTATAGAAGAAGGGGTTTGGGTGTACACCGGCATGAAAATTCTGGGAGATGAAATTCAGAAGTCGATCCTCAAGTTTGCTTTCAAGAATGGAATAGTTGTCAGAATCACTGCCGCAGATAAATAAAATTCCCTGATTCGACCGGGGATTATTAAGAAAAATTGGCTGAATGTGGGATTACCTCCCTCCGCCAGGTCCACCTTCGCCGGGTCCACCTTCGCCGGGTCCACCTTCGCCGGGTCCACCTTCGCCGGGTCCACCTT
>CAZJRV010000307.1:0-2886 GCA_964548235.1 uncultured Verrucomicrobiota bacterium | reverse complement strand
CATGCGCTGCCACAGTAAGGTGTTGTAGGATGATCCCCGTTTGCAGCCGATCCGCGATGCCTTCGAGAAAGATAAGCCGGTCAAGTGGGTGCAGGTTCATAAGCTGCCGGATTATGTTTATTTCAACCACTCGGTGCATGTGAACCGCGGTGTGAGCTGCGTGAAATGCCACGGGCGCGTGGATCAAATGGACGAGGTGAAACACGCCAAGTCATTGAGCATGGCCTTTTGCCTCGATTGCCATCGCAACCCGCACGAGCAAGTGCGGCCGCAGGGGGAGGTGTTTAACCTTGGCTGGGAGCCGGGCGAGGATTGGGTGGCCGAGCGCGATGGGGCGGCGTTGGCCAACAAAATGAAATTACGAACTTCCGAGAGTTGCTCGGCTTGTCATCGATAAAACAGATGAGCGACGTTTCTTCTAAAACACAATCCCAATATTGGCGCAGCATTGGCGAAGCCAATGGCGCGGCGGAGCATTCGGATTGGAGTGACAACGAATTTCCCGAGGGGGCGATGGAGTTGCCGGAAGATTTTTCGCGGCGCGATTTTCTAAAGCTAATGGGTGCGTCCGCCGGCTTGGCGGGTGTGGGTTTGCTCGGTGTCGGTTGTCGGCGTCCGGTGGAAACGATTATTCCCTTCGGCGAACAGCCTGAGGGTTACACGCACGGCGTGCCGCAATTTTTTGCCACGGCTCGGCCCACGGCTACCGGCGCGGTGCCGTTGGTGGTGAAATCCGACGAAGGCCGTCCCACCAAGGTGGAAGGCAATGCCGATCATCCGGACAGCAACGGTGCCACCGATCTCCACACGCAGGCGTCGATTCTGAATTTGTACGACCCAGATCGTGCGCGGCAGTTCACCACAAACGACAGTGTGATGAAGGGGGGCCGCACCGATGCCATCGTGAAGTTGGCAGAATTAGTGTATAAGGACGTGCCCACCGCCTTCCTGATGCCTGCGGGCAACTCGCCTTCGCGCGCTCGGATGATTCGCAAAATCGCCGAAAAAATGGGGGCGAACGCGAAGTTTTACGTGCACGAGGCGGTGGATTACGCGGTGCATTCCCGCGCGGCATCGGCTGTTTTTGGAGATTCGGTGAAGCCGTTTTGGAAGCTCGATCAAGCGGCGGTCATCCTGTCGCTCGATTGCGATTTCCTTGGCACGGAGGAGGATTCCCACCGTCACAGCCGCGACTTTGCGCGTGGCCGCAAGTTGGCCAAAAACGAAGGCCGCATGAGCCGCCTTTATGTGGCCGAAGCGTTGATGAGCCAAACTGGTGCCAACGCCGACCACCGCCAGCGCATGAACGCCAGCGCGGTGACTCATGCCGCCGGTTACCTCGCCCAGGCGCTGGGCATCTCCGTGAACGGCACGGTGGCCAACCCGGCCAACAAGGTGTGGCTCGATAAATGTCTTGAAGATTTGAATTTGAAGGCGCACGCCGGCAAGGGCCTGGTGATGGCCGGTTATCGTCAGCCGCAGGCGGTGCACGAGTTGGTGAATCTCATCAACGAAAAACTCGGCAACCTCGGCCACGCAGTTGAGGTGCGAATGAGTGGTACGTTTGCACACGGCAACCTACACGACCTCAAGGACGACCTCGGCAAGGTCAATCGCATCATCAACCTCGGCTGCAATCCCGCTTACGATGGTGGCGCAGATTTGGATTGGGCATCGAACGCCAAAGGCAAAACCGCTTTTCGTCTCAGTCATTTTGCAGAGGATGAATCCAGCGAGGCTACCGGGGTGGTGGCACCGCGCGCGCATTATTTGGAAAGCTGGGGCGATTCCCGCACCAGTGACGGCACGCTCGTGCCGGTGCAGCCACTCATCGCGCCGCTCTTCGATGGGCTCTCGGAGCTCGAAGTGCTTTCTGCTTTTGCCTACGGCATTGGTTCCTCCGGCAAACAACTCGCCAAGGAGGCGCACGAGATTGTGCAGGACACACTGAAGTTGCAAAACAGCGACGCGAGTTGGGGTCACTTTTTGCACAGCGGTTTTCTGGCTGATAGTGCTGGTGGAAAAGGGAATGAAATTCCAGGCAAACCACCTGGCGAATTGCCTTCGGCTGAATCCATTAGCGAAACCAACCTCGAAGTCGTTTTCACTACTGACCACAGCGTGGGCGATGGCGCGTTTGCCAATAATGGTTGGTGCCAGGAATTGCCTGATCCGATCACGAAAATTACTTGGGACAACGTGATGAGCATCAGCCGTGTGGCCGGTGAGAAGCTCAAGCTCACCAACGGGCAAGTGGCCAAGTTGACATTGAATGGTCGTTCGGTGGAAGGCCCCATTTGGATTCAGCCCGGGATGGCCGATAACACCGTTTGTCTGCCGCTGGGCTATGGCAAAAAGCACGGGCGCATTGCGAATTTCAAGGGCGAAGGCGTGGGCTTCAACGCGTACGCGGTGCGCGATACGGATTTCCCGAACATCGCCATCGGCGGCAAACTTTCGGCGACTGGCAAAACGCATTTGCTTTCCAGCACGCAAGAGCATTGGAGCATGGAAGGTCGGCCGATCATTCGTGAGGCGACGTTGGCGGAGTATAAAGAGACGCCGAATTTCGCGCTCGAGATGGGCATAAAATCCCACGCGCGCAACGAAGGTAAAATTTATCAGCATCCTTATAAGGAGCGCCCTTCGCTGAAGAGCGATGTGCATCAGTGGGGGATGTCGGTGGACCTCAGCAGTTGCACCGGCTGCAGCGCGTGCGTGATCGCGTGCCAGTCGGAGAACAACATCCCCATCGTCGGCAAGGATCAAGTGGGGCGCGGTCGCGAAATGCACTGGCTGCGCATCGACCGTTACTACACCGGCAAGGGCCACGATCCCAACGTCAACGCCAACGCGGGCGATGACGAGCAGCATCTTGAGGAATGG
>CAZJRV010000306.1:0-2907 GCA_964548235.1 uncultured Verrucomicrobiota bacterium | reverse complement strand
TGCCCGTGTGGGCGATGAGTTATCAATTGTTTGTGGCTCCCGGCTGGCTGTTGCCGGAAACCCCCGACTACCTCCTTGGCGGTATCGGCCTCGCCACCATCGCCTTGGAATTCTGGATGATCATCGAAGCCATCAAGATTTTCCCAAAAGCCAAGGGCGTGCTGGAAGAACCGTTATCTGTAGCCCGGGCCGGTGGCCCAGGTGGTTGATCGATGATGGTTGAGTGAAAACCACGTGGCTTACTGAAAACTTGAAACTTGAATCTCCCAACCCATTAACCCGCATTGGTCTTTTTGGCGGTTCATTCGACCCCGTGCACCTTGGGCACACGATGGTGGCGCGGGCGGCGTTGGACGAGGTGGCGTTGGACCGGCTGTTTGTCATCCCTGCAGCCCAATCGCCATTCAAGCCGGAGAGCGAGCCTGCGCCGGCGTTGGATCGGCTGGCGTGGCTTCGGTTGGCGTTTGCCGATGAACCACGCTGCGAAATTGATCCGCAGGAAATTGAGCGTGCGGGCGTTTCGTATACTATCGATACGGTGCGCGATTATGCGGCGCGCTTTCCGGAGGCGGAGTTGTTTTATTTAATTGGCGCGGATCACGTCCCCACGCTGCCGGATTGGCGCGAAGCGGCGGCGCTTGCGGCGGCGGCAACTTTTGTGGTGGTGCCCCGTTCCGATGGGGGTGGCGAAACGGAAATGAAATTTCCCGAGCCATTCCGTGGCACGGTGTTGCGCGGGGAACCGGTGGCCATATCCGCCAGCGATTTGC
Source organism: uncultured Verrucomicrobiota bacterium (assembly GCA_964548235.1). Classification (GTDB taxonomy): domain Bacteria; phylum Verrucomicrobiota; class Verrucomicrobiia; order Limisphaerales; family UBA1100; genus JACNJL01. Next base: position 2,137 of record CAZJRV010000306.1, on the reverse strand, counting down.
GCAAACGCCTGCGTACGGGGGAATCGGTTGAAAATTTTGTGCCGGCCGCAGTTGCGGCCGCGCTGAAAGTGAAGCATAGTTATTAAAACGACAATGGAAGGAGAAGCACTGGCCCTGGCATGCCACGAATACGCCGACGATAAAAAGGCGGAGAATCTGCTCGTGCTCGATGTGCGTGAGGTGTCGAGCATCACCGATTATTTTGTAATCGCCACCGGCACCAGCGAACCTCATGTGCGCGCCATCTGGAATGAGATTGCCGGTCGCCTGCAAAAGGAACACGGCGTGCCCGCACCCAAACCCGAGGGTGCCCAGCAAAACCAATGGGTGGTGCTGGATTATTACGACGTGATCGTCCACGTCATGCAGCAATCCGTGCGCGACCAATACGATCTCGAAAGCCTCTGGAACGACGCCGCCGTGGTGGATCCGGTGGAAGCATAGCGTGTCCCTACCCCTCCGTCGGCCGCATTACTTTCCAAGCCAAAACGAATTGGGCCAGTAATCCCAGCAGCACAATCAGGTTGCCGATTTGTGAGATGCCGTGCAGGGGGCCGAAGGCTTTGTTCGCATAAGCGGATTCCTCAGGCGTGGTGCCGATCAGGAAATAGTCGGGGTACTTCATCTGGTGCAACCATTCGAGGCGCGGGGTGATGTAGCACATGCCAAACAGGATCAACCCCACCAATGCAGCCAGCAGCAAGGCCCGCGCGCGGGGGAAGGGGCCGCCGCCCAGCCGCCATGTGGCCAGCAGGGCAATGGCGGCAATGACGGCCAGCGCGAGTTGAAAGGCGGTGAACCGGTGGATGAGGGATTGCGCCACGATGCCGTCGCGCGGTTTGGGCAGGGCCTCGGCCAGCTCGGGCGCGAAGAACATTGGCCCCGCCACGAAGGTGAAAAACACCGCGCCGCCCAGCCACACTGCGGCGGTGAGCACAAACACCATCTGCGCGATGGACAGCGGATCAATCTTCGGTTTTTGCTTCATCGTCCCCTTCGCGTTCGCCGGGCTCAGGTTTTTCCGGCTCGGCGTCTTTGTCCTCCACCGATTCTTTGAGCGGCGTGGTGTGGTACTGCACCCGCGCGGCGACGAGCGCGCCGTACAGCAGGATGAGCCACGTGAAATACACCGCCAACATGAATACCGGCAACAGGCCGAGGCTGCCGCCGTAGGTTTTGGTGTACCACCCCTTCTCCACCACCACGTGTGAAATATACAGCGAACTGGCGAGGTGATTGAGCTGCCACAAGATGCCGGCCACCACGCCACCCCAGATCGCGGCAGTCCACGATACCTTGGTGTTCGGGATGAGCCGGTACAAAAACGTGAAGCCCGCCATGGCAAAGAGCAGCGGCACGAGGGCATTGACCATGGCCCCCATGGAATCCAGATGCGCGCTGACTTTTTCAAAGTGCACCGCGTTGGCCAGCGCGAAGGCGAGGATGATGCACGCGGGCCCAAACACCAGCCCCGGCGAAAACTTCAGCAATTGCTGATACCACACGCGGCTCCGCCGCACGGCCCACAAGTCATTAAAGGTATCCTCCAGCTGCATCACCACCATCAGGCCGAGGTACACAAACACCAGCGCACTGAGCACGCCGGTTTTGTCGAAGCTCACCTGTTGCGCGAGGTTGTTGGTAAAATCAGAAATATTCTTGCTCAGGCCATCGCGGATGTCGGTGATCTTTTCATTTTTCTCCGGTTTCTCGTGTTTGGCCGGCAACACACTGACGATGATCTTACTGACGAACTGCTGCACCGGCGCTTTGTCTTGCTCGGCAGTCTCGTTCATCAGCCAACCGGTCAAAACCGTCGCCAGTGCCAGCACGGGGATGAGGGCGAGCAGCGAGTTAAACGCCAGCGCGGCCGCGCGCATGAAGCAGCGTTCCTCGTCGAACTTGCGATACGCCAGCAGGATGAACCGCGCCACGCGCATCCAGCGTTTGGGCAGCACCACGCGGCTTTCCTTTTCCATCACCTGCGCCAGATCTTCACGAAAGATCTTCCACGGATTCGGAATATTCGGCAATGGATTAGCCACGGGTGAGCGGAGGTTAGCAGAAAAATTTGGGTGAGACAATTTTTGAACCGCCAAGGCGCAAAGACGCCAAGATTTTTTTAGAATGGTTTTCC
>CAZJRV010000305.1:0-2914 GCA_964548235.1 uncultured Verrucomicrobiota bacterium | reverse complement strand
GATGGCGGGGAGCGATGTGCTGGGGATGATGGCGCATCCGTTGGAGTGCATTCCGGCTGAGCCGTTTGAGGATTTTTTGCGGCGGTTGAAGGAGATCCTGGCCGAGCGCGAGGCGGAACAGATTGTGGTGGGCATGCCGCGCAACATGGATGGCAGCATCGGGCCGCAGGCGAAGTTGGTGCAGGATTTTGTGGCGGTGTTGAAAAAATCAGTGACCGTGCCGGTGGTGACGTGGGATGAACGGCTGAGCAGTGCGGAAGCGGAGGATCGGCTGCGCGATGCGGGCGTGAATGCGCGGGATGCCAAGAAGAAAGTGGACGCCTCGGCAGCAGCGATTTTGCTGCAGGATTACATGGACAGCCTCGCGCTATGAAAGAGGCCGCAACCAACGACGAGGTCATTCGCTTTAAGCTCACCATCGCCTACGACGGCACGGGCTATGCCGGCTGGCAGTTGCAAAAAAATGCCGTGACGGTGCAGCAGCGCGTGGAGGAGGCATTGCAAAAATTATTCCCCGGCGTTACGCGAGTGCACAGTTCCAGCCGCACGGACACGGGCGTGCACGCGCTGGGAATGGCGGCGCACGTGGACATCCCGCTGGCGGAATTGAAGATGGATGAGCGCCAGTTGTTGTTGGCGGTCAATGCGTTTTTGCCGGAGGACATTCGCGTGAACGAGGTGCGGCGGGTGAAGGCGGATTTTCACGCGCGGTTTGATGCAAAGAAAAAGCAGTATCGATATGTGATTTGGAATCATCCGGCGATGAACCCGCTGCTGCGCCATCGCGCTTGGCAAGTGGCGGTGCCGCTGGATTTTAAGCGGATGCAAAAGGCGGCGAAATTGTTCGTGGGCAAAAAGGATTTCAAGTCGTTCGCTTCCACGCGCGAGTACGAAATGGAAACCACTGTGCGGCACGTAACCGGCTGCAAGGTGTACCTGCGCGGCAACGAACTGACGGTGGTCATCGAGGGCGAAGGATTTTTGTACAAGATGTGCCGGGGCATTGTGGGCACCCTCGTGCGCGTGGGCGAAGGCAAGCTGATGCAAAAAGACATCCGCCAAATTTTCCGCGAACGCGACCGGCGCGTGGCGGGCATGAACGCACCGGCCTGCGGGTTGACGTTGGTGAAGGTGGTTTATTGAAGGGGGAAGAATGAATGTAGTCCTTGTTGAGCCTGAGATTCCTCCCAATACGGGCAGCGTGGCGCGGTTGTGCGCGGCGACGCATTCGGTGTTGCACCTGATTGGGCCGCTGGGGTTTCGGCTGGACGATTCGCAGTTGAAACGGGCCGGGATGGATTATTGGCAGCAAGTGGATTGGAAATTGTGGGATCACTGGGCGGCGTTTGCCGAGGCGTTGCCGCCGGAAGCGCGCTGCTGGTTTGTGGAGCAGGGCGGCGGACGGCGGTATGACACGGTGGACTTCGAGCCGGATGATTTTTTGGTGTTCGGGCGCGAATCAGCCGGCTTGCCCAAGGCGTTGCTGGCGGATAACCCGGACCGGTGCATCGAGATTCCCGTGCTGAATGCGCAGGCGCGTTCGCTAAATTTATCCAACTGCGTGGCGCTGGTTCTGTACGAGGCACTCCGGCAGCAGGGGTTTGGCGAAGATTCCGGTTGACCTCACAGCCACATCCTTTATTCTTCCCGCCGCCCATTCAATATTGAAGGGGGCGCTCATTGTGAGTGACGGAGGGACTGGCCCGATGATGTCACGGCAACCGACCGAGGTGACGGCCTTGGTGGCAGGTGCCAAATCCAGCCGATAGCAGTGTGCTGCAATCGGGAAAATGAGCTGGCACGTGGTCGTTTGCCCGCTCAAATAAAGAGCGGGATTTTTTATGCCAAAAACTAAACAACAGGGATTTATGAAGGCGCTGCAATGCCGCGAGTGCGGGCGGGAATATCCGCTCGAGGCGCGACACGTGTGCGAGTTTGATTTCGGGCCGCTGGAGGTGGCGTATGACTACGCGAAGATCAAATCCAAGCTCACACGCGCGGCGATCGCCAAGCGTCCGCAAAGTATGTGGCGCTATCGCGAACTGCTTCCGGTGGCCGAGGCGCCGACGGTGGGATTGGAGGTGGGGTTCACTCCATTGATCAAAGCGGATCGCCTAGCCAAGCGACTGGGCATTCGCGAGCTTTGGATTAAAAATGATGCGGTGAATTATCCCACGTTGTCGTTCAAAGACCGCGTGGTGAGCGTGGCGCTTAGCCGCGCGCGGGAGTTGGGCTACGAGACAGTGGCCTGTGCTTCAACGGGGAACCTCGCCAACAGCGTGGCAGCCAATGCGGCGGCTTCCGGGATGGATGCGTTTGTGTTTATTCCGCACGATCTCGAGAAAGGCAAAGTGATCAATTCGCTAATTTACGATGCGAATGTGATTTCCATCAAGGGGCACTACGATGAGGTGAACCGCCTGTGCGCGGAGATTGCCGGCAAATATAGTTGGGCGTTTGTAAACGTGAATATGCGGCCCTATTACGCGGAGGGTTCTAAGAGCCAAGGGTTTGAAATTCTGGAGCAACTCGGCTGGAAAATTCCGCATCATACCGTAGTGCCGATGGCGTCGGGCTCGTTGCTCACAAAAATTCACAAGAGCTATCAGGAATGCATCAAGGTGGGGCTCGTAAAAAAATCAAACTACAGCGTGCACGGCGCGCAGGCGACGGGATGCTCGCCCATCAGTGCGGCGTATCGCGAGGGGCAGGATTTTTTCAAGCCGGTGAAACCCGATACCATCGCGAAGAGTCTGGCAATCGGCACGCCGGCTGATGGTTTTTATGCATTAAAAGTATTTAAGGAGACCGGTGCGGCCTCTGATGATGTGAGTGATGATGAGATTCGAGAAGGTATTAGCCTGTTGGCTGAAACAGAGGGTATTTTCTCAGAGACAGCCGGTGGAGTAACCGT
>CAZJRV010000304.1:0-2930 GCA_964548235.1 uncultured Verrucomicrobiota bacterium | reverse complement strand
ACCCCCAACCTGCGGTTTTGGAGACCGCTGCTCTGCCAATTGAGCTATCGCCGTATAAAATACGGGCGGCGGATCCGAACCCCGGGGTGACGCGCGTGGCGCCTACTCGGTGATTTTCACCACCCGGCCCGAGCCAATGGTGCGGCCGCCCTCGCGGATGGCGAAGGTCAACCCTTCCTCCATCGCCACGGGCTGGCCGAGTTCCACGTCCATGATCACGTTGTCGCCGGGCATGGCCATTTCCACCTTGTTCTTGTCATCCGAGTCGCGCAGCTCATGCACCGAGCCGGTGATGTCGCTGGTGCGGAAGAAGAACTGCGGGCGGTAGTTGGCAAAGAACGGCGTGTGACGGCCGCCCTCGTCCTTGCTGAGCACGTACACCTGGCCCTTGAACCGGGTGTGCGGCTTGATGCTGCCGGGCTTGGCAATCACCTGCCCGCGCTCTACCTCGCCCTTCTTCTTGCCGCGCAGCAGCACGCCGACATTCTCGCCGGCACGCGCCTCGTCGAGCAGTTTGCGGAACATCTCGATGTCCGTGGCGACGGTTTTCTCGGTCTCATCCTTGATGCCAACGAGCTCCACCTCGTCCATCTTCTTGAGGATGCCACGCTCCACGCGGCCGGTGGCCACCAGGCCGCGGCCTTCAATAATGAAGGTGTCTTCGATGCACATCAGGAAGGGCTGGTCTTCCGCACGCTCGGGCTCCGGGATGAAATCATCGCAGGCCTTGAGCAAATCCTTGGTGGCATTCACCCATTTCTCCTCGCCTGCCATGGCGCCGGTGGCGCTCATGCGGGTGACAGGGGTGTCGTCGCCGGGAAACTCGTACTTGCTCAGCAACTCGCGCACTTCCATTTCCACGAGGTCCAGCAGTTCCTCGTCATCCACGAGGTCCGACTTGTTGAGCGCCACCACGATGCTGGGCACACCCACCTGGCGGGCGAGCAGCACGTGCTCATTGGTTTGTGGCATCGGACCGCTTGAAGCATCCACCACCAAAATCGCGCCGTCCATTTGTGCCGCGCCGGTGATCATGTTTTTCACATAATCCGCGTGGCCCGGACAGTCGACGTGCGCGTAGTGGCGCGTCTCACTCTCGTATTCCACGTGCGCCACGGCGATGGTAACCGTCTTGGTTTCATCCCGCACTGTGCCGCCCTTGGCGATGTCCGCATATTCCTTGACCTCCGCCAAGCCGTCCTTGGCTTGCACCGCGAGGATGGAGGCGGTCAGCGTGGTTTTTCCATGGTCAACGTGACCAATGGTGCCGATGTTAACGTGCGGTTTGCCCCGCACAAATGATTCCTTTGCCATGCTGCTTGGTTTTCCTTCTGTTGTTTGCTTGTTACTGTTTACCTAAAACTGGAGCCCTTGACCGGGCTTGAACCGGTGACCTCGTCCTTACCAAGGACGCGCTCTACCAACTGAGCTACAAGGGCACGGTCACTCTCCACACGATTCAATCTCTACTCACTCTCAATTTCACAAACGAAAAAACCCCATACCACACTCCCTGTTTTTCAGGAAAAGTAGCTAGGCTTCGATTGTTTACATCGTGTTTTCCACCGCCAAACGCGTTCAAAACACACCCAATAAGGCCGTCGGCGGGTGAGGGAAACTAGCGATTCAAGGCTGCGAGTCAACGTTTTTTTCAGATAAAACGAAAAAATTATTCACCGAGGCGGCTCCGCCTTCCCCAGTGCCCGGGCTGCGTTGCGAAAATGCACCTTCGCCACCCCCTCCAAAACCGCCTCGTCCTGCTCCGCCACCAGTTCTTTGGCGGCCACATCCACCGGCTTGCCACCGCCTTTTGGGAGCGTTTTGCCCACTTTTTCGCCCAATTCAGCCATTTTTTGCACAAACACATCGCGCGCCAGGATTGAGGCGCCCGCCACCGCCAAGTCTTCTTCTGCCTTGTGGCGCTGAATTAGCTCGATTCCCCGGCCCAATTCCATCAGCGCATTGGCCACGGTGGATTTGCTCCGCGCGAATTGATCGCTGATGGCGCGCTCGGGTGGCGGCTCCATTTCGGTGCGGCGTTCCATCAAATTCTCAATCACCCGCGCGTGCCCCCACGCGAGCATCTTGTTGACCGTCCGCATCTTGGCGTGCATCCGATTGTACGCTTCCGGGCCAATCGGCACCACGGTCCAAACGCACCCGGGCGTGGAACGAATCACCTTCGCCAGTTCGCCAATGCGCTTGTCGCTCGTCACGCGCTTGGAATCCTTCACGCCCTTTTCCTGCCAATGTCGCACCACGCTTTCATTCACATAAACCCCGGCGATGACCAGTGGCCCAAAAAAATCTCCCTTGCCCGATTCATCCACGCCCAAGCGCGGGCGAATGAAGTCGGGATTGATCTCCGCCTCATAACCCAGCCGCGCTTCCTTGAGAATTTCCGGTTCCAGCACGAACTCCACAAACTCGCGCGTGCCTTTCCCCTGTACGAGCAGCTTGCCGCTGTGATAGAAATTTACGTTGAGTTGATTGCGATGCCCCGCGAAGCGCGTGTGCGGCACCTCGCGCATTTCATAATCGCGCTCCAATAAGTACGCCTCCAACTGCGCCGCTTGCGTGTCGTCGAGTTTGCAGGTGTACGAGGTGAGCGCCTTCTCCGCCATCACTTCTCCAGCACCATCAGCTCCACCTTGCGAAACTCAATGGGATGACTTTCGGACTGCAGCGAAATATAACCGCCCTCCAGCAGCAGCCCGCCATCCTTGATGAGTTTCTTCGCATCCGCGTCGCGCGGGTCCAGTTGCGGTTTTTGGTACGACAACACTTCCTTGCCGTCGATAAGGTGCCGAATCACATTGCTGCCGCGCACTTCCACCTCAACTGTCACCCAACGCTCGCCGCGGTAGGTTTCGGATTTGCTGCCGAGACAATGGCGCGTCACCAGCTTGCCCTTCATTTCCACATTAGTG
>CAZJRV010000303.1:0-2960 GCA_964548235.1 uncultured Verrucomicrobiota bacterium | reverse complement strand
TTGATTTGGAAATTGACCGGCGGCACCACGCACGTCACCGACGCCAGCAACGCCAGCCGCACGATGCTCTACAACCTTCGCACCGGTGATTGGGACGCGGAGCTTCTGAAAATTTTCAAAGTGCCCCGCCGCGTGCTACCCAAAATTTGCGACTCCAGCGCAATCGTCGGCGAGACGAATCTTTTCGGTCAAACAAAAACTCCAATCCCCATCGCCGGCATCGCGGGCGACCAACAAGCCGCTCTCTTCGGCCAATGCTGTACGCGCCCCGGCATGGTGAAAAACACTTATGGCACCGGCTGCTTCATGCTCATGCACACCGGCGCGAAACCAATGCCGTCAAAAAATAATCTGCTCACCACCGTGGCGTGGCGCATCGGCGGCCGCACGGAATTCGCGCTCGAGGGCAGCATCTTCATCGCCGGCGCAGTGACGCAATGGCTGCGCGATGGCCTGAATTTTTTCAAGTCCGCCGCCGAGATTGAAAAACTCGCCGCCAGCGTAAAGGACAACGGCGGCGTGTACCTCGTCCCCGCCTTCGCCGGACTCGGCGCGCCGCACTGGGACCAACACGCCCGCGGCATTTTGTGCGGCCTCACGCGCGGCGCCACCAAAGCCCACATCGCCCGCGCCGCGCTCGAAGGCATCGCCTATCAAGTCCGCGACGTGCTCACCGCCATGGAGGCCGACGCGGGTGTGCGATTAAAAGAACTCCGAGTGGACGGCGGCGCGAGTGCAAACAATTTGCTGATGCAATTCCAAAGCGATTTGCTCAACGTCCCCGTCATCCGCCCGCGCGTCACTGAAACCACCGCCCTCGGCGCGGCATATTTGGCTGGGCTTGCCGTGGGTTATTGGGATTCCAAATCCGACATCGCCCAACAATGGCAACAAGCCCGCCGCTTCACCCCCAAAATGAAACCCGCTGCGTGCCGCCAACTTTTCAACGGCTGGAACAAAGCCCTCGTCCGCGCGAAAGATTGGGAAGATTGAGTTTTGTTGATGGATGATGGAAACCAACGCCCACCTCTATCAATCATCAACCATTAACCTTTCCATTGACTTCTCGCCGCGCTTCAGGCATCCAACCCCCCGACTTTTTAACCTCAACAGAAAGAACAAATATGTCAGATGAACTCGGTTGTGAATTGTGCGGCGACCTGCCAACGCTAAGCGTGGGCGAAGAGGTGCCGGATTTCAAAATGGAAACCTTCGAGCCGTCCACCGGCCAATTCGGCGAAGTCGATCTCGCCGACCTCAAAGCCGATGGCAAATGGACTATCCTCGTTTTTTATCCGGCGGACTTCACCTTCGTGTGCCCCACCGAACTGGCCGACCTCGCCGCGCAGGACGCCAAGCTCACCGAGTTGGGCGCCAAGGTCATTGGCGTTTCCACCGACACCAAGTTCGCCCACCTCGCATGGTGCAACGAGGAGAAGCTGATGGCCGATGTGAAATACACCCTCGCCGCCGACACCACCGGCGAAATCTCCAGCCTCTTCGGCGTGTACGATGATGCCACCGGCCTCGCCCTGCGCGGCACGTTTGTGATCAGCCCCGAAGGCAAACTCGTCAGCGCTACCGTCAACTTCTACAACGTGGGCCGCAACATGGAGGAACTTGTGCGCGTGATGGAAGCCAACGCCCACTGCGCCGCGAACCCCGCCGAAGCCTGCCCCGCCCAATGGACCCCCGGCGACAAAACACTGACCCCAAACGAAGGCATGGTCGGCAACGTCTACGAAGCCCTGAACGGCTAAGGCAAGAAACAGATTCACGCAGGCGCGGGAAACCGCGTCGTTTTTTTGGCAAAGTCTATACAAACTGCGTTCTCTAAATCATAAAGTCGTCGTACTCAGGCTGAAACACCTTGGTGGGCGGCCTGAGCATTCCGGAGGCGACCGTGGCATTGGTACTTGGCTCGATCAGCACAAACGATCCGGTTAGACGATTGGATTCGTATCCGTCGTATACGAGCGGCTTGGATGTGCGCAGCCTAATTTCGCCGATGTCGTTCATCGCCAATCCACCGGGGTGTGGCTCAGGTTCGTACGTGCGAATATCGATGCGGCTGTCGAGGCTGATGACTTTGGCCTGAACGGTTTGGGTGCCGTGCTTGAGAAAATACTTTTTCCCGGGCGTCAATGGCTGGTGATTCATCCAACTCACGCGGGCGGTGAGATCCGCACTGTGGCCAGGCAAGGGGTCGAGGCCGACGATTGTGTCGCCTCGACTGATGTCGATGTCGTCTTCCAGGCGCAGCGTGACGGATTGTGGGCAAAACGCCTCCTCGAGTGGGCCGTCGTAGGTCCAGATTTCTTTCACGCGACTTTTCTGGCCGCTGGGCAGCACGAGAATTTCCTGGCCGACCTTCACGATGCCACCGGCGATTTGGCCGGACAGGCCGCGGAAATCATGCAGCGACTTGTCGGTGGGATTGTTCGGACGGTTTACCCATTGCACCGGAAACCGAAAGCCGTTCAGGTTCCAGTCGCTGGCGATGTGGACGGATTCCAAATGCCCGAGCAGCGTGGGCCCTTCGTACCACGGCGTCTTGTCCGAGAAGGTCACGACGTTGTCGCCCTCCAGCGCGCTAATGGGAATGAACTTCACGTCCTTGAACAGATCGAGCTTAGGCAAAAACGCCTCGATGCCTTCGCGGATTTCGCGGAAGCGTTTCTCGCTCCAGTTGACGAGGTCCATCTTGTTCACCGCAAACACAATATGCGGGATGCCGAGCAACGCAGAAATGTAACTGTGCCGGCGAGTCTGCTCGATGACGCCATTGCGTGCATCGACGAGCACAATGGAAAGGTTCGCCGTGCTCGCGCCGGTGACCATGTTGCGCGTGTACTCCACGTGCCCAGGCGTATCGGCCACGATAAATTTACGGCGCGGCGTGGCCACATATCGGTAAGCCACATCGATGGTAATCCCCTGCTCACGCTCGGCTCGCAGTC
>CAZJRV010000302.1:0-2972 GCA_964548235.1 uncultured Verrucomicrobiota bacterium | reverse complement strand
TTGCCCGTCGCAATCTCCCATTGGCGAATGTGCCCCATCAAGTCGCCGGCGAGCAAATGCTTGCCGTCGGGATGAAACATCACGCTGTAAATATCCAGCTCATGCCCGGGGACCTGCCGCACCGGCTTGGCGTCGGCAAGATTCCATATTTTTAAAACACGGTCATTGCCGCCACTAGCCAGCAGCTTTCCGTCCGGGTTCACGTCCAGCGCGCGTATCCAGCCCGCATGCGCCTTTACCTTGCGGATTGGTTCTGGTTTCTCGTCAAGGGCGGACCACCAAATGAGCGTGTCGTCCAGCCCGCCAGTGACGAGCGTTTTGCCATCCTTGGAAAAGGCCAGCCCGCGCACCCAGGAATCGTGCCCCTTAAACTCGGTCTTTTTGCCGTCGGCGAGACTCCACCGAATGATCGCCCGATCCTCCGCCGTGGCAAAAACGTGCGTGCCTTGGGGATTAAACCGGCAATTGATCAGCGGCGCGCCGTGCGCGTAGTCCTTGAAAATGTGAACCTGTTTTGGTTCCGCCTTCATTTGAATTTCAGGCTGCTTTCGGACTCGCAGGCACGTCCCTCCAAGACAAGCTACCCCAATGGAGGGACGAAACTGCGAGTCCGCAACCGATATTACGCCAGAATTTCCTTGATGGGCTCAAACGCCGGGTCGGCCACAGGAACCTTTTGCCCGCCGATCTTAAAGCTCTTGCGGCTGTTCATGCCGAGTGCCTCGAGGTAGGTATGAAACAGATGCCCCGCATCCACCTGGCCATCGGTCACCGCCGTGCCGTTCTTGTTCGTCGCGCCAAACAATGCGCCGGACGTGATGCCCGCACCGCCGAGCGCCACGCTGAAGGCGTTGCCCCAGTGATCGCGCCCGTAGTATTTGTTGATCTTCGGCGTGCGGCCAAACTCGCTGAGCACAACGACGAGCGTGTGCTTCATCAAGCCGCGCTCGGCGAGGTCATTGATCAACGTCGCAAACGGCCGGTCGAACTCGCCCAACTGCTCGAAGTGAAACTCGAAGTTCTCGTTGTGCGTGTCGTAATTGCTGTGCTGCACCTGCACGTAGCTGATGCCCTTCTCGATGAGCCGCCGCGCCAGCAGGCAGTGCTTGCCAAAGTCCGTGCTGCCATAACGCTCGTGATCCTTCTTCGATTCCTTCGAGAGATCAAACACATCACGCCGCTTCACCAGCTCCTGCGCCTGCTCGAAACTCTGCACGTACGCCTCCGTTTCGGCAGTGCGGCGCTTGCCGGCAAAGTGTTGATTCGCCGCCTTGCGAATCGCCTCCGCGCGCGCGATGGATTCGGGCGTCACGTTCTTCGGCACCGTCGTGTTGGCCGGGGGCTTGCCGCCACCCAGCGAGATGCTCGCGTACTTTGGTCCGAGATAGGCGCTGTCGTTGTTGCGCCCGCCGCTGCCGCCGTTGGAAACCTTGATGTGGCCCGGCAACGACAACGACCCGTCGTCCATCCCCTTCGCCACCACCGCGCCCAGTTCCGGATACGTCTGCCCCGGCGCGCGATGCCGTCCGGTGAGCATCATGTACGTGCCTTTGCCGTGGTCGCCATTGCGCGTGTTGATGCCGCGCACGAGGCATAGATTGTGCATTTGCTTGGCGGTGTAAGGCAGCAGTTCGCTGATGTGAATGCCCGGCACGCTGGTCTTGATGGCGCGGAACGGCCCGCCGGTGTCCGTGTTCGGCTTGGGATCCCAGCTCTCCAGCTGGCTTAACCCGCCGGCCATGCGCACCACAATCATGCGCTTCTGCTGCTTCGCCAGCCCCGCCAGCGCCTCCTGTGTGTAAAATGAACTGAGCCCCCCAATCATCGCGCCGCCCGCCGCCATACCGCCGAGAAATTGGCGCCGCGCAATTTCATGCTCCATCGAGCCGCATGCGTGAAGTTTTTTCTTCATAATTCGTCCCCTGTTGTTCTTCAGATCGAGCACAACCACGCTCAATTTTTGGACGCCATACACCCCCAAATTCATCAAACCAGTTACAGCAAATAAACCAAAAGATAATCCGCGAATTCGACTGGCAATCTCCTGCCATCCCGTTAGCGTCCGCTCATGCAAGTCCGCGCTGGAATCATCGCTCTTTGTTCCGTTGCCCATGCCAACTTGACAGCCGCCGAGTGGAATCAATTCCGCGGCCCGAATGGCTCGGGCGTGGCGGCGGCCGCGAAGCCACCCGTGAAGATCGATCTCGCCAAGCCGGCGTGGAAAGTGCCCGTGCCAATGGGGCATTCGTCGCCGGTGTTGTGGGGTGGGAAACTTTTCCTGACCGGCGTGGTGGATGGACGGCTGTCGACGCTGGCGTTTAATGTGACCACCGGCAAACGGCTTTGGTTGCGGCAGACGCCCAAGGTGCCGCTGGAGCGCGTGCATCAAGCCAGCAGCCACGCGGCCTCGACACCGGTGGTGGATGCGGATCGACTCTTCGTGTACTTCGGCTCCCTCGGGATGTTGTGCTACGACCACGATGGCAAGGAGCTTTGGCAACGGAAACTGCCCGTGCCTCGCACGTTGTACGGCACTTCGTCCTCACCGATTGAGTATGGCAACCTCATCATTTTGGTTTTGGACGATGACAATAACCTCCCACGCAGCCGGTTGAGCCGCTCGAGGGTCATCGCTCTCAACAAGGCCGACGGCAAGATTGCCTGGGAAACCGCGCGGCCTTTTCACCGCAGCGGCTGGTCCACGCCGGTGGTTTGGAATCGTGACGGTGCCTTGCGCGGGTACGCCCTGCCCTCCGGACGCGAGCGGTGGCACGTGACCGGGTTTTCGCGCGAAACTATTTCCGCGCCCATCATGGGTGATGGCGTGGTGTATGCCTCCGCCTCACGCCGCGGCGGTGGCGGCAATGTCAAAGTAGACCCGGAGCCGTTTTGGAAATCGGTGATTCATTACGACGCCAACAAGGATGGCAAACTGCAGCGCAAGGAGATGACCGGCCATTTCACGTTCCCCT
>CAZJRV010000301.1:1015-2985 GCA_964548235.1 uncultured Verrucomicrobiota bacterium | reverse complement strand
ATCCACCGCTCCCACCTCGTGAAAGTGTGCCTCGAACGGCGGCATGCCGTGGATTTTCCCCTCAGCATTGGCCACGCGTTGGAACACAGCCACCGACTTTTCCTTTACCCAATCGCTCAGCGTGCTGGCGTGAATCATCTCCGAGATTTGCGCAAAGTTTCTGCTATGCCCATGGCCATCATCGCTGCCGTGGCTGTGTTCATGGGAATGCTCGTGATCGTGAGAGTGGCTGTGCTCGTGGGAATGATCATGGTCATGAGAGTGGCTGTGATCGCCTTCGCCGCCATCCGCCAGATGCACATCAAACTTCACCCCATCAATCGCACATTTCTGCCGTCGATTAGTGCTAAGGGTATAGCCCTCGAGCTTGAGTTTTTTTAGTTCCGCCTCCAGCGCATCAAAGTCCACCCCCAGATCGATCATCGCACCGAGAAACATATCGCCGCTAATGCCGCTGAAGATATCGAGGTAAAGGGTTTTCACGCGGCGAGATTGATAGCGTAATCAAGCGCGGATGCCCAGCCGTTTGCCGAGCGCGCGGTCGATGGAGTCCAATTCCTCTTCGGTCAACAGGCCCAAGCGACGCTCGAGCCGCACTGTTGGGATGGTTTGCACTTGTTGCAAGTGGAACGCGCCCGGCTTGAGGAAAGGCTTGGGGACAGCCAGCTCCCACGGGTTGCCCCGCAATGCGGTGGTGTGCAGCATCACCGTCACCAAATCTAATTCGTCATCCGTCGGTTCATCGGTCAGCAGCAGTGCCGGGCGCACCTTGGCGGCCATTCCGAAATCGACCTGCCAAACTTCACCCCTGCGAAGGTCCGCCATTTTCTTCCTCCAACTGGTCGAGAGCCTGGGCAGCTTCGGTTGCGGATTGGTCACAAGCGGCTACGGCTTGGTTTTCCTCGGCCAATTCCACCAGTCGACGGCGCACAATCCTGCGCTCAGACTCAGTGAGGTTTGGCAGCGCCTCGATAATCTCCGTCGTGCTCATGATTAAAAACTACATCAATTTATTCTGAAAAGCAATGCGTGCATCAACGCACTGGCGCAAGTCTTACTTCGAGTGAACGAAGGTTTTTTCCATTGTGATCAATCACACGGAGCTTGATGGTGTGGCCTGGTTGTTTAGCGCGCAGGCGGCGCAGGAAATTGTCGGTGCGCTGCACAGGCTTGCCGTCGAGGGCGATGATGACATCCCATTCGCGGAGGCCGGCGGTGGCGGCTGCGCCTTTGGGTTTCACGTGGCGAGCGATGAGGCCGCGAGTGCCTTCGGGCAGCTTGGCGATGGTCTCGGGCGATTGGCCCCAGATTTCCTCCACGGCGGCGTTCATCGTGGTGCTCTCGATGTCGCGGACGTTTTTCAATAGCGCACGCATGGCCGCCCATGGCGCGGAGTAGGCGATGCCTTGCGGGGCGTCCTTGATGGACATAATGGCGCTCTGAACGCCAACGAGTTCGCCACGTGCATTTACCCACGGGCCGCCGGAAGTTCCCTTGGGGGCCATTGCAGCGATGTACTGGATTTCGCGAAACGCACCGTCATAAAATTCGAACGACGTGTCCGCGCGCGCGATGGTTCCGGGCAAGGTAACATTATGGCGAAACACCGGCGCGCCGTGCAGCCACACACGCTCGCCCACCATGGGCGCGGCCGCCGCCACGGGCAGGTATGGATAGACCTCTTTACTTTTCGGTATTGCGAGCAGCAGCAAGTCATGTCCGCGATCGCGCCCCAGCACTTTGGCCGGATGCCGCCCGAGCGTGGGCGATAGAATTTCCAGCTTCACCCCGTCCTTCGGCGCCACGTGATTGGCCGTGAGCACGCGCCCATCCGCGCTGGCTACACAACCCGACCCCGCCAGCCGACCATCCACCAAAATTTCCACGGAGGCCGCCTGCAACTTTTGCAACGGGGCATCAGCAGCGTGGGTGGAAACCAATCCGATGCACATTAACAAA
Source organism: uncultured Verrucomicrobiota bacterium (assembly GCA_964548235.1). GTDB lineage: Bacteria > Verrucomicrobiota > Verrucomicrobiia > Limisphaerales > UBA1100 > JACNJL01. Next base: position 1,026 of record CAZJRV010000301.1, on the reverse strand, counting down.
CTGGATAGGAG
>CAZJRV010000301.1:0-1005 GCA_964548235.1 uncultured Verrucomicrobiota bacterium | reverse complement strand
ATTCGTTTGATGCGGCCAACGCATTGATTTGGCTGGCGGCATAGGCGGCGCCGAAGCCGTTGTCGATGTTCACTACAGTGACGCCGCTGCCGCATGAATTTAACATCCCGAGCAGGGCGGCAACGCCCTCGAAGCTGGCGCCGTAGCCGATGCTGGTGGGCACGGCGATGACGGGTTTATCGACGAGGCCGGCGACGACGCTGGGCAGGGCGCCTTCCATGCCGGCAACGACGATGATGACGTTGGCTTCTCGGAAATCTTCCACGCGCGCGAGCAGGCGGTGCAGGCCGGCGACGCCGACGTCGTACAGGCGTTGCACGCGGTTGCCCATCACTTCAGCGGTGACAGCGGCTTCCTCGGCGACAGGTTGATCGCTGGTGCCGGCGGAAAGGATGGCGATGGTGCCGGCGCGTTGGGGTTTGATTTTCTTTTTCTCAATGACCACGCAGCGGGCGGCTTCGTGGTGTTTGGCTTTGGGGAATTTTTTGGCGAGTGCCTTGGCGTGGCTGGGCGTGATGCGAGTGATGAGCACGCAGCCGCTTTGCTTGAGAATTTCGGCGGCGATTTTGACGACTTGCGGGGGAGTTTTGCCAGCGCCGAAGATGACCTCGGGGAAGCCCTGCCGCAGGGCGCGGTGTTGATCGACCTGTGCGAAGCCGAGATCAGTGACCGGTTCCTTGCCAAGCGCGGCGAGGGCCTGCGTCTGGCTGATTTTGCCGGCGCGGAAATCCTCAAGCAGCTTGGCGGCCTCGGTGGGGGTCACGCGGGCTAGTATGCGGGGCTATCGGATTTTCTCCAACAGAAAAGCCAGCAACTCGCTGATGGGCATCCGCGTTTGCTCCATCGTGTCGCGGTCGCGTAGGGTGATGGTGTCCTTCAGTTCATCGCCTTGTTCGCCAAGGGTGTCGAAGTCGATGGTGACACCGTAGGGGGTGCCGGCCTCGTCTTGGCGGCGGTAGCGGCGGCCGATGGCGCCGCCTTCATCGTAAAAAACAGCCATGTGCG
>CAZJRV010000300.1:0-3009 GCA_964548235.1 uncultured Verrucomicrobiota bacterium | reverse complement strand
GCAAGGCGGATATTTGGCGGGTGGTGGGGTATCTCTTTATCGTGGGCGTGTGCGCGGGTTTGTACGTCATTCCGCTGCAGGCGCTGATCCAAAAACTTTCGCCGGCCGATTCGCGCGGGCAATACATTGGCGCGTCCAACGCCATCGATGCGGTGCTGGAAATGGGCGGCACGGGGTTGTTTTTCCTGATGCGGCAGCTGGGAGTGGGGTCGCAGGAAATTTTCTTTGCAACGGCTGCCATCGCATTGTTCACGGTGGGGATGTTTTACTGGCGGCTGCGCGCGCACATTCACAAGCCGGAGTGGCGGTGAGGGTTTGGTAGGGACACACTGCGCGTCCCTACCGTGGCAATTTCATCTTTCGGTCTTTTTGCCGGCCGAAGCCTTTTATTTCTAATCGATCTTTGTGCACTTCCACCACGGCGTAGGCGGAGGTGGTGGTGTCGACCATGCCATTCAGCGTGAGATAATGGATGCCGTTTTTTTCACCGTAATTGCCGGCGTGATTGTGGCCGTTGAGGTAAGCGGCCACGCAGGGATATTTTGCGAGCAATTTTGTGATTGCCTCCGCATTCCAAAGGTTGTGGATGTTCGGGGGGTGCACGGGGAAATGGCAGAAGAGGATGACGCGCTCCTCGGCTTTGGTTGCCGCTTTTAATTTGGATTCGATCCACGCGAGTTGTTTGCTGCCCACGCCGCCGTTCCAAGTGGGGGTGCCGGCCTTGAGGCGGCGGTGGAAGGCGGTGGCGGCTCGGGTGCGCGGGTCGTTTTGGGGATAGGCGTAAAGGCTCACGTCATTGCCATCGAGCACGATGAAGCGCCATCCTTTGTGGGCAAAATCGTAGTAGCGTTTTTTGAGGCCGAGTTGGGCGGGGACATCGGCCTTTTTGTCATCGGCCACGGAGAAATCGTGATTGCCCAGCACGTGATAGTGCGGCGCCTTCAGCCGGTCATAAATGGGCACCACTTTGGCGAAGCTCTCAAAATCGCGGTCAATGAAATCGCCGAGATGCACGACGAAGGCAAGATCGAGCTTATTATAATGGGCGACGCACGCGGCGAGTTTCTTGGGCGATTGACTGTATTTGCGGATGGCGCTGGTTTGTTTGCAGTATTGGCAATCGGCCACCGCGCCGAAGCGAAACAACGGTTCGGCGGCAAAGGAGCCGATGGCGAGCAGCAGTGCGAAGGCGATGAGAAGTATTTTCATAGCCTATTGCAGCGGCCATTGAAACTGGATGCGCTCGCCATTGCGGAGGAGGGTGAGCGGCAGTTTCTGGCCGCTCTTGTAATTGAGCTTCACGTGGGCGGTAAATTGTTGCGGTGTCATTTTGTCCAGTGGCTTGCCGTTTATGGCGATGATGTAATCGTTTAGGCGCAACCCGGCGCGGGAGGCGGCTTTGCCTTCGGGGCTGCCTTGGTTAATCCACTTCACCTTGAGCGCGTAATGGCCAGCGGGCAGGCGGAGGCGTTTGAGTTCGTCGCCCTTGACCTCGGGCATCCACACGCGCAGGCGCGGGTGAAGGTTCCACAAGGAGCCACGCCACGAGATGTCAGTTTTTTTCCAATCCCGATCCGTGCGCACGAGGTGCTGGCGGGAGCTGCCGACGATGTTGATGCGGATCAGCTCGGCATTGTTGGAAAGATTGTGCAGCACCCACTGGATGTCAGCGATGGAGACGATGGGCTGGCCGTTCACCGAGGCGATGGATTGCCCGGTGCGCAGGCCGGCGCGGTCGGCGGCGCTGTTGGGGGCCACCTTGGCGATGCGTTGGCCGTCCTTGGGGTCGATGCTCAGGCCGAGGTTTTCGGGGAAGGGATAGCGCCAGAGTTTTTCGTTGGTCATCTTGCCGGTGAGATGCAGCTGATGGTTTTCGGCATCGTGAATGTTGTGGCAATGGATGCAGTTGTTGCGCTCGGTGGTTTTGCGGTAATTGTTTTTGTTTTCGAGTCCGGGCATCTCGAGGGCGGTGCGGTAGCCCTTGGGCGCTCCGCGCTTGGCGGTGAGGGCGGTTTTGTTTTTTGGGTAACCGGCATGGAGCGCCAATACACGGCGCATGGCTTTCTCGAGGCTGCCGATGGAGTTGAAGGCGTCCGGGCCGTCGGCGCTCTGCGTGCCGTAGCGGCCGTACACCACGCCGTCGGCATTGATGAACATGGCGGCCCAGTTTAGGTCGTAATCGAATTGAAAGAGGCTGAGGTCCACGCCTTTCATTTCCACTTGGCGCAGGGAAATAAAATGTTTCTCGGCCAATGCGCGAATGGCTTGGTTGTCTTTGGCCACCTCGGCATCGAATGCCTTGCAGGCGTGGCAGGGCACACAGCGGAAGGTGACGAAGATGGGCTTGCCGGTGCGCTTGGCTTCGGCCATGGCTTTGTTGAGGTCGTTGTAAATCCACTGATCCTGCCCGCGGGCATTTTCGTCCTTGAGCCGGTTGAGCAGTGAAGGCGGATTAGCGGCGATGGCGGTATTGGCCATGAATGAGATTAGAAGGGTGAGTGCAATGAGGGAGGTTTTCATGGGGGGAATTTAACGAATTGGCGCGCATTGCGCCACAGATTTTTTGGAGATTAGCGATTATAAACTTTCTTCAAGATTATAGTGGCGCGCCTCTGGCGGAATTGTGTATTCTCGCCCCGACACCACGCACTGCTCCTCTCGGGCGGTTCCCTAACGCACGCGGTGTCCTGTGACAGAAATGTTTGCGCAATTAACTACTCAACTGTTCTGGAGGAAAATATGATTCAACCTGTTCTCGGATTTATTAGTATTGCCGGTCTTGCTGCCGGCGTGGTGGCGGTCATCGTCATTGGCTTGATTCTGTTGATTTTGGCGTTCCTCGCCATCGTTTGCCTGAAAAAGGTTCGGGCCGGCGAGGCGGGCGTGCGGACCGGCTTTGGCGGACTGCGGGTCACCAAGGATTGGATGTTCCGTTTTCCATTTTTGAATCGCTGGGATATCATGGATATTCAGGTGAAAAAGCTGGAGGTGGCGCGCAAAGGCAAGGAC
>CAZJRV010000299.1:0-3035 GCA_964548235.1 uncultured Verrucomicrobiota bacterium | reverse complement strand
TTGTGCTCGATGAAGTGGACCGCATGCTCGATATGGGCTTCATCCCGGACATCCAGCGCGTGCTGGGCAAACTGCCCGCCGAACGGCAGACGCTGTTTTTCTCCGCGACGATGACGCCCAAGATGGTGCAGCTCGCGCACACGATGGTCACCGACCCCGTGCGCGTCGCCATCGCGCCCGAGCAACCGGCGGTGGAACGCATCGAACAAAAAGTTTTGTTCGTCGGACAGAAAGACAAGAATGCGCTGCTGATTGAGTTGTTTGAAAAATTCCCCGTCGGTAAGGCGCTGATTTTCACGCAGATGAAACATCAAGCCAATCGCGTGGCGGAGACGCTGGACAAAGCCGGCATCCGCTGCACCGCCATTCACGGCAACAAAACGCAGGCCGCTCGCACGCGTGCGCTGGATGGTTTCAAGCGCGGCCGCTTTCAAGTGCTCGTCGCCACGGACGTCGCCGCACGCGGCTTGGATGTGGACGACATCACCCACGTGATCAACTACGATCTCCCGATGGAAGCGGAAACCTACGTGCACCGCATCGGCCGCACCGCCCGCGCGGGAATGGACGGCAGCGCGATTTCATTTTGCAGCGCCGAGGACCGCGCGTTGCTGCGAAGCATCGAACGCCTGCTCGACAAGGAAGTCCCCGCCGAGATGCAGCATCCCTATCACTGCGAACGCGCCTACCACTCCAGCCAACCCGCACCGAAAAATTTCGGCCGAGGCCGGGGCCGGGGCAATGGTGGCGGCGGGGATGGCAGACGAAACGGCGGCAGCGAAGGCCATCACCGTGGTGGACGCCCCCAATCGCGCAGCCGCAACAGCCGCCAAAAAAGCCGCAGCCGATTTCGGCGCTAAAGCATAACCCGGCCTCTGCTGGCACGGGTTACATTGCTAATCATTGCCAAATGGCTTGCAATGCCGAATACTTCCGGCGTTATGAAATCTTCTGCCAGCGTGGAAATTGATCGGCCCATCGAGGCGGCGTACCACTACGAGGCGCTGGACGGAAACCGCACGCGGGTAACGCAAAAACCCAATGTCCCGCCCAAGGGATTCACGAAAGTTTTCTTTTTCCTGTTCGGTTGGCTCATGAAAAAAGGCGGCTGCGAGGCCCAGCAACGCGAGCTGGAAAACCTCAAGCAAAAGTGCGAAGCGCAAGCGTGAAGAGGCTGGCTAATCGAATGGCACCCGTGTAGCGTCAGCGGCGCCGAATGTTAAACGCAACCGAAGCACTGGACCGCCTGCGAAAAGGCAATGCGCGCTTTCTGCCCGAGGATCATGGCGACGACACCCGCCAACCCTCGGCATGGACGGGCGCTTCACAATCAGAACCCACCTCACTTGCAAAATTTCCCGACGGCACGGTGCCGAATCAGGAACCCTTTGCCATCGTTCTGGGATGCTCCGATGCGCGCGTGCCTCTGGAATTGGTTTTTAACCAAGGCATGGGCGACTTGTTCGTCATTCGTGTGGCCGGCAACATCGTCGGGCGCACGCAGATTGGCAGCATTGAATTTGCCGCGGAAAAATTTGGCACGCGCTTGGTCGTCGTGATGGGCCATTCCTACTGCGGCGCCGTGGCGGCCACAATGGAAGCCCTGCAACAACACGGCGGCGTGGCCTCGCCCAATCTGGCCTCCATTGTCGACCACATCCGGCCCGCCGTGGAACCGCTGGCGGCCAATCCCGATGGGTTGGATCCGGCCGCCCTGCAACAGGAAGCCATGCGCGCCAACGTGCGCGCCTCGATCGCGCAACTCCAAAGCGGCTCCGCCATCCTTAAAGACCTCGTACAAAATGACGGCCTTCAAATCATCGGCGCCGAGTATTCCATCGAAACCGGCAAGGTGGATTTTTTGGATGACTAATTTTGATGCCAGCACGGCCCATCGCCATTTCTCCGCGCACTGTTTCAATGCCGCGTGGGAGCTCATCGACAAGTCCGACCGCACACCCGAGGCAACCGAACAGATGATCCAGCGTGCCATGGCCTCACTTTGGCACTGGACGCAGCGCGAGGATTGCACGCCGCAAAATCTTTCCATCGGTTTCTGGCAAGCCGCACGAGTCTACACGCTGGCCGGCGAAGTGGATAACGCCCGCAAATACGCGCAGCTGTGCCTCGACATCACGCCGGAGGAAGACCCCTTTTATCTCGGCTACGCCCACGAGGCGATTGCCCGTGCCGAGGGATTGGCGGGGGATGCGGATGCAGCCGGGAAACATTTGGAAACCGCCACGCAACTGGCGGCAACTATCCCCGATCCGGAGCATCGCAAAATGCTGGAGGCCGATTTAGAATCGCTCGCCTAAACCATAAGCGCCTTGAACAAATCCCATGAACGAAAAGCCGTTTAGCTTCACCAAGGAATTGGCCGCGCCGTTGTCATCCGCCGTAACCACGTCACCGCCAGCATGAATATAGAGCGATTTCGCTGCCGAACGCATGGAGCCCCCCGTGATGGCCATGTGCATGCCGCCAAAGAACCAACCTAGGAAAGCGGTGACGATGACGAGATACTTGCCCGTGTGTGTCAGCGTGGATGGAGAAGTTGGTTTTGAATCACTCATGATCAAGCAAGTCGGCTTTTGATCCTGTCGTCGGCAAAGCAATCAGGCAATACATCAAACATTAGATCAACTCGATTGAAGGGTTGGCGGTGGTGATAACATCGATGATGTCGTCGGCCAGATTCAGGGAGTAGTGGCATACGGGATCATCCACCAGATCATCGATCAGCGAGTTTTTGATGACATATTCCAGATAGGCCGAATCAGTGTGTTGGCAAAGTATGCGTCCACCAATTTCCTTAGTGCTCCCGGCCTCTGGAGCACAGTAAGATTCGTCGGTTATTTGATGCGCCAGAACGTGCGGAAACTGTATCCGAACATGTTTGCTTTTCTCAGTGATCTCAATGGGTGAAGCCCCTTCAATGGACAATCCCTTATCTAAGGGCACATCCTCAGATACGGCGGAAATAATGCCCTCGGCGATATCAACCTCAAGGAGCGCCCCTTCGTAGTGAAGCC
>CAZJRV010000298.1:0-3054 GCA_964548235.1 uncultured Verrucomicrobiota bacterium | reverse complement strand
CCACAACCTGTTGCGCCACCGGCGTGCCCTCCGTCTTCGCCCAGTCCTCCAGAATTTGCCGCTCCTCCTTTTGGCTCGGATAATCCATCACCACCTTGAGCATAAACCGATCCACCTGCGCCTCGGGCAATTGATACGTCCCCTCCTGCTCAATCGGATTCTCCGTGGCCATCACCAGGAACGGTTGCGGCAGGTGATACGTCTCATCCCCGATCGTCACCTGCTTTTCCTGCATCGCCTCCAGCAGGGCACTCTGCACCTTAGCCGGCGCGCGATTGATCTCATCGGCCAAAAGCAAATTTGCAAACACCGGCCCCTGGCGCGTCGTAAACTCCCCCGACTGGGGATTATAAATCTGCGTCCCCGTTACATCCGCCGGCAACATATCCGGCGTAAACTGAATGCGCGAGAAACTCACATTCAACGTGTCCGCCAGCGTCTTGATCGCGAGCGTCTTGGCAATGCCCGGCACCCCCTCCAGCAGCACGTGGCCATTGGCCAGCAGGCTAATCACCAACCGCTCCAGCAAATACCTTTGCCCAACGATCACCTTACCCATCTCCGCCATCAACGGCTGCACAAATGCCCCCGCCTCCAGCACCGCCGAATTATCTGCCTCAATCTCCGCATGATTCATAGGCGCGGAAGATAGGGGAAAAGCGCGGGAGGCAGAAGCTAGAAGTTAGGAGATAGAATGTAGCCCGGGTCGGTGGCCCGGGACCAAGACCACCGGTCCGGGCTACATTGGCGCGCTCGGGGAGCGCGCCCTACCATCAAACCTTCAACTCCCGGGCCGCCGGCCCGGGCTACAGTTGCGTAAATAAATACCTTGCGGAGACGAGGTCTTTTTCGATTTGGGTTTTTAGGGTTTCAGGGGAGGCGAATTTTTTTTCGTCGCGAAGTTTGCCGACGAAGGTGAGGGCGAGGGTTTGCTCGTAGAGATCGCCTTCGAAATCAAGCAGATGCGCCTCCACGTGCAGGCGCGGCTCGGGGTCGGCCATGGTGGGGCGGTGGCCAATATTTACCGCGGCGCGATGGGTGGTGCCGTCCACCTCGGCGTGCGCGGCATAAACGCCATTGGGCGGCAGGCAAAGGTTATCGATGTTCAGGTTAGCGGTGGGATAGCCCAGTTCGTGGCCGCGTTGCTCGCCTTTAATGACCTCGCCGATGAGGGCGTACTCGCGCCCGAGCATTTGGCCTGCGGCATCGAGTTGGCCGGTCTCGATGGCCTGCCGGATGCGCGTGCTGCTGACGGTATCGCCATCGAGAGAAACGCTGGCCAGCCCGTGCACAATGAAATTCATTTCCTGCCCAAGCCGCTGGAGGAGCTCGACGTTGCCTTGGCGTTGATGGCCAAAGGCGAAGTGCGCGCCGACGCAGATGGATTGAATGCGGCCGAGGTCCACGTACAACCCCTGGATGAACATTTCGGCCGGGATTTGGCTCATCGCCTCGTCGAAAGGCAACACCAGCGTGGCCGCCATGCCGAGCACCTCGATGGCAGCCAGTCGTTGGGGCAAATGCTGGATGAGGCGCGGCGCATTCTCGGGCGCCAACACGGCGGCGGGGTGTTGGGAAAACGTGACGCAAAGGGGCGTGGCCTCGAGCTGATGCGCATCGGAAACCGCCTGGCGCAGCACCTGTTGATGGCCGAGATGCACGCCGTCGAAAAGGCCGATGGCGCAGCAGACGCGACCGGGCCGGCCATCAACGGGCTGCAGTTCGCGGGCGTCTTCTAGGATTTTCATTGGGGCTGAAACATCCGGGCGATGTCGAGCAGCGAGACCATCCGCGGGGGCAGTTCGTCGGGCGACAGTTTTACCAGCTCCTCCAGCGGCGTGGCGTCGGCCACATCGAATTTGCCCGAGCCAGTGCGGTGCAGGGTGCGCAGGTGCGCGCCGCAGTCGAGGCTTTGGCCCAGCTCGTGGGCGAGGCTGCGCACGTAGGTGCCCTTGGTGCAGTGCACGCGAAAGCGCGCGATTGGCTCGGTGTACTCGCTGAATTCATACGAATAAATATGAATCGGCTTGGCCTCGCGTTCGATGGTTTTGCCTTTGCGCGCGAGTTTGTACAGCGGCACGCCGTCCTTTTTGACGGCCGAAACCATCGGCGGTTTTTGCTGGATGTCGCCGGTGAACGGCTGCGCGGCGGCATTCATGGCGGCGCAATCCAGAGCAGGCACGGGCGCGGTGGCCGTCACTTCGCCCTGCGCATCGTAGCTGTCGGTGGCTTTGCCCAGCTCGAGCGTACCTTCGTACACCTTGTCATCCGCCGTGAGTTTTTGCGACAGCTTGGTGGCGCGGCCGAGTAGTAGAATGAGCAGGCCTGTAGCGGCGGGATCGAGTGTGCCGCAATGGCCGACTTTCTTGATGCGAAACAGGTTGCGGATCATGTCCACAATGTCATGCGAGGTGGGCCCGGCGGGTTTGTCAATGAGCAGAGCACCGTGGATTTCAGTTTCCGGTTGAGGATGGGGCATCGTGCGTCAGGCGTTTCCGTTTGCTTGGGCAAGAGATTTCTTTACTGCGGCAATCACCGCGCGTTGCGTGGCGAGTTGACTGCCGGAAATGCGCGCGCCGGCCGCGGACATGTGTCCGCCGCCACCGAAATCGAGCGCGATGGTGGACACATCCACCTCAGGCAGCTTGGAGCGCAAACTGATGCGCGTGATGTCTGGATCAATCTCCTCGAACAAGCACGCGACCTTTACGCCCTGAATATCACGAATGTGATCGATGAGCCCCTCGCTTTCATCCGGCACGGCACCGGCCTTTTTATAGTCGGCCTGGCGGATCCAAAAGTACGCGATCTGGTTTTGCTCAATCAGCTTGAAGCTGTTGTACATGTGCTTCTGCAGTTTCACGCGCGAGAGTGGGTAGCTTTGGTAAACTTCATCGCAAATGCGCGCGAGGTTGGCGCCGCGGTTAACCAACTCGGCGGCGGCGTGATAGGTGGAGGGCTGCGTGGTGGCGTACTGGAAGCTGCCGGTATCGGTACTGATGGCCGTGAACAGGCAATCGGCAATGAGCGGCGTGATGGGCCAGCGGGCCTGTT
>CAZJRV010000297.1:0-3057 GCA_964548235.1 uncultured Verrucomicrobiota bacterium | reverse complement strand
GGCACCCGGCTCAAGGTTCACCACGTCCGCCGGCTTGATGCCGCGCGTGACCAGGAACATCGTCATGTCGCCCACCACTTTGCTCGATGGCGTCACCTTCACGATGTCGCCAAAGAGATCGTTCACTTCCGCGTAGGTCCGCGCCACTTCCTTCCAGCGCGCACCCAGCCCCATGCTTTCGGCTTGCTCGCGCAGGTTGGTGTACTGGCCGCCGGGCATTTCGTGTTCATAAATATCGCCAATGCCACTGCGCGGGCCGGTATCGAACGGCGCGTACACTTTGCGCACCACCTCCCAGTAATCAGAAAACTCATTGAGCGTGCCGAGATCCAAACCGGTTTCGCGCGGCGTGTGGTCCAGCGCGGCCACCACGCTGTTCAAGTTTGGCTGGCTGGTGGAGCCGGAGAGCGAGGCGATCGCCAAGTCGGCAATGTCCACTCCGGCTTCCGACGCTTTGAGAACCGAAGCGGCATTCACGCCGCTGGTGTCGTGAGTGTGAAAATGGATCGGCAACCCCACCTCGTTGCGCAGCGTTTTCACCAGCTTATGCGCAGCGTACGGACGGCACAGGCCGGCCATGTCTTTGATGCACAAGGTGTGTGCGCCCATCTTCTCCAGCTCCTTCGCGAGCTTCACGTAGTACTCGAGCGGATATTTGTCGCGTTTATCGTCAAGAATGTTGCCGGTGTAACAAATAGTGCCCTCACACACGGCGTGCGTATCCTGCACCGCCTCCATCGCGGCTTTGAGATTAGGCAGGTAATTGAGCGAATCAAAAATGCGGAAGATATCCATCCCGCTCTCGGCCGAGTGCTTCACGAACGCCTTCACGACGTTGTCGGGATAATCGGAGTAGCCCACGGCGTTGGAGCCGCGGAAGAGCATTTGGAAACAAATGTTTGGCACCGCCTCGCGCAGTTGACGCAGGCGCTGCCATGGATCCTCGCGCAGGAAACGCATCGCGGTGTCGAAGGTGGCGCCGCCCCACATCTCGAGGCTGAACAACCCCGGCGTGCGATGCGCGATGGCGTCGGCAATGTGCAGCATATCCGCCGTGCGCATGCGGGTGGCAAACAGGCTTTGGTGTGCATCGCGCAGGGTGGTGTCTGTGATGAGCAGCCGCTTTTGTTTGCGCGTCCACTCGGCAAATTTTTCAGGGCCTTGATCGAGCAAAATCTGGCGCGTGCCCGCGGGCGGCTCAACATCAGCCGGATGCGCCGGGGCGGCGATGGGCTGGAAGGGTTCCTTCACCTCGAACCCCTTGGCCTGCGGGTTGCCGTTTACCGCCACGTCGCCAATGTAATTGAGCAGGCGATTGGCCCGGTCGCGCCGGCGCTTGAAGGCGAACAGCTCCGGCGTGTTGTCGATCAGCGTGGTGCTCGCCTGACCACTCCGAAACGTTTCGTTTTTGATCACGTTTTCAAGAAACGGAATATTCGTCTGTACCCCGCGAATGCGAAATTCTTTTAACGCGCGATTCATCCGATCGAGCGCGAGCGGAAAATTCATCCCGCTCGCGGTGATCTTCACCAGCAACGAATCGTAAAATGGCGTGATCACGCTACCTGCATCGCCCTGTCCGCCATCGAGCCGAAGCCCAAAGCCGGCCGCCGAGCGGTAGGCGATAATGCGCCCATAATCGGGCGTGAAATTATTGGCGGGATCTTCTGTGGTTACGCGGCATTGCACGGCGTGACCGACACACACCACATTTTTTTGCTTAGGCAATAGCATCACCTCGCCGTGCAGCGCGTGCCCCTGCGCCACTTGAATCTGCGCGCGCACGAGATCGATGCCAGTCACCACTTCTGTCACCGTGTGCTCCACTTGGATGCGCGGATTCATCTCGATGAAATACCACGCTTTGGAATCCATATCGTACAAGAACTCCATCGTACCCGCGTTGTCGTAGCGGATGTACTTCGCCAAATCCAACGCCGCCGCGCACAGTTCGTCCCGCACTGTTTCATCCAGCGCCACGCTCGGGGCAATTTCCACCACCTTTTGGTAACGCCGCTGCACCGAGCAATCGCGCTCGTGCAAATGCAGCACGTTGCCGTGTTGATCGCCCAAAATCTGCACCTCAATGTGCTTGGCGTTTTGGACATATTTTTCGAGAAACACCGCCGAGTTGCCAAAGGCGCGATCCGCTTCGCCGCGCGCTTCATCGAGCAAGCGCTCCAAATCTTTGGCTTTTTTCACCACGCGCATGCCGCGGCCGCCCCCGCCGAAGGCGGCCTTGATGATCAGCGGGAAACCAATTTGCTTGGCCACCTTCACCGCTTTGGAACGGGTTTTGATCGGGTCATCCGTGCCCGGCAACACCGGCACGCCGGCCGCCTTGGCCAGCGCGCGCGCCTCGGTCTTGTCGCCCATTTGGCGCAGCAATTCCGGGCGCGGACCCACGAAGGTCATCCCCGCCTTGGCGCATGCCTCGGCGAAATCACCATTTTCGGCCAGGAACCCGTAGCCCGGGTGCACGAGATTTACCCCGTGCTCGGCACCTTTTCCCACGATGCCATCGATGTCGAGATACGCCCCAACCGGCCCTTTGCCCACGCCCACCATGTAAGCCTCATCAGCCTTGAACCGATGCACCGCCAGCCGATCTTCCTGCGCGTAAATGGCCACCGTCCGCAGGTCCATCTCCGTGGCCGCGCGAAAAATGCGGATGGCAATTTCACTGCGATTGGCCGCCAACAACTTTATTGGCGCACGGGTTGCCGATGCTTTTGATTTAGGATTCCTCGCCATGAACGCGGGACTTTTAGCAAAAAATTGGGGGAATGAAAAGGCTGCGGTGATTATTGAATTCACCACCAAGTCACCGAGTGAACAGAGAGTTTCATACTTGGAACTGGCAAAAAACCCCTTGCCACCCCCATCCCCACCGCCACAATGCCCTTCACCCTATGAAGAAAATTATATTTCTCCTTTTGCTCACTCCCCTCGCCACCCAGGCCGCTGTCGAAGCCTTCATGGTCGGCCCCGGCAACACCGATCAACTCCCCAAGGGCAAGGAGTCCGACGGGATCATTGGCGATTTCATTTTGCGCA
>CAZJRV010000296.1:0-3068 GCA_964548235.1 uncultured Verrucomicrobiota bacterium | reverse complement strand
TGACCGCCGACCTCCAAACCTACGGCCAACGCCTCGCCACCCAACGCCAAGCCGACCTCACCGGCACCGCCCCAACCTTCCTCGCACAATTGCGAAAATGATTTCCTGATCGGTCGAGCGAAGCTCAATGTAGCCCGGCCACCGTCCCGGGCTACAACCCTCGCGCAGTCGTGCAATAGTTGAGCAGTTATCCACGGTGGGCTTGATCCCGTCCTGCCATCCAAATCCCAGGCGCGCCTTCGGCACGCCACGGCTCAGCAGGAGCTTCGCCTTCCCGGGAATTCGGTCATTCGGACAAATCACCAACGATTATTTTGTTTGATAAATTAACAGAAATTTCACGGAGTTAATTGTAGGACGGCACTGGGTTTAGCGACATCCGATGGCCCAATGCCGCCATTTTTTGCTAATTATTAAAATGAAGTTTGTTATGAAAAACATATTGGCTCGCATTACGGTTATCTTATTGGCGGCATACGGGTGTGTTTGTGGATAGCGTAGCGGCCCAAGGCGGTGGCGGCAATACCAACACCGTTACCGTTACCCCAGCGAGCGTTAATTGGAGCCAAACTCAGGTGGATATTGAGATCCCGTACAATTCAACGGGTTCCAACGCGGGCCAGTGAGCGACAACTTATGTGAAAGAATTTCAATTCACACTAAAGGGTGCAAATCCGGATCCAAAAGTGACACTGAAATCTGTAAATGTTTCACATGAGGAATCTAGTACTTTTTTGCCATCCAACCCTGCCCCTGGGACTCCAATGGCCTACAGTAACGGAGCACGAACTCCAGCTGGCACTTACAAGGTCAAAATTACAGCTAAATTAGCAGATATTGATAAACAATATACCATAACGCTGGTCGCAGAGAATGGCGCAGTGGGCAACAGGCTGGAGGCCGAGGCGCTCGAGTTCGCTGGCGAGGGTCTTGGACTGGTAAGTCTCGGGGTTGAGCGGACTGGTGCCGGTAAGCGGGTCGGCGAGGTCCATGATGTAATAAAGGCGGCCCTCGTGTCGGCCGGCCTGGAGGATGTTGATCAACGCGGGGTTTTCGCGCGAGCGCGGTTCGTATTGCTCCAGTCCGCCCATTTCCGCCCCGGCGTGGGTGGCTTGGGGGTCAATCAGCTTGAGCGCGCGGAACTGGCCCGTCACCGTGCGCGCCAGCCACACCACACCCGCGCTGCCGCGCCCGATGGGGTGCAGCAATTCGTGGTCGGCAATGGGGCCGGGGTTGTCTGGCGAATTGGGCTCGGTGGACGCGGTGGGGCTCATTTAGATTTTTTTGTTTTCAGCTGAAACTGCGGGAGGTTGGGCGCGCTGCCTTCCTTTTCCAAACGTGCAATGATCTCGCGGTAAGTTTTTAGCAGGCGGGATTTGGCGAGGTACACGGGCGTCTTGGAAACTTTGAGAATACGCGCCACTTCGGCAGGTTTCATTCCTTCCACAACGCAACAATGGAAATATTGGTAAGTTTGCGCGCTGGTGGTTTGCTTGAGTTCGGCGAGTGCCATTTCGGAAATGTTTTCCTTCCACGCGAGTTCCCACGCCTGATCGGGCAATAATGCGGCGGGATCCGCCCGATCCTCGAGGGAAGAATCGTTCGGGCCGGCATCCGCCTCCACTCGGCGCTGGCGATTCAGCAAACGATAGCGATCTGCAATGCGAAAGCGAGTAATGTGCATAAGCCAATTTTTGAATGACCCGCGGGTTTTATCGTAACGGTGCAAATCGCGCAGCGTGGTGAGCAGTGTTTCCTGCACCACATCCTCCGCATCGGGCGGCAACAGGCCCGCCTTGAGCGCGGCGGAATAAATCAAGTCGGCGTACAAATCATAAAATTGCTGCCACGAACCATCATCGCCACTTTCGCGCAGGCGCAGCAAGAGGCTGCTGCGGGTGGCTAAAAACCGGCTGGAATCGACAAGACGCTCCATTGTCAAAATTTAGTCCGTAGAAAACATAAAAACTTATCGCGAAAAATTCAAGCGATGACCAGTGAAACTTTTTTGGAGGATTGCACCACCAAGCGGATGAGGCTGGTGTCCCTCACCGGCCGATACCTCACCGGGCTCATCCACGGCGCCCACTTTGGCGTGCAGTTGAACCAGGCGATGGACAGGCAGGGCATTGTGATCGCACTCGTCATCATCCGCCAACCCGCGCCTGGTGCAAACGGTCCCAACGGAAGCCGGGCTTTTTTATGGTGGAGTTGCTGAACGGAAAAGTAATTCGCCGCCGCCGCCCCCTCCGCCAAAATGGCGACGATGACGACGACGACGCCCACCGCCGAGGCGGTGGATTGAAAATCAATCCCCCCCAGCCGCACTCTAGCTAGATTTGCGGATGGATACAATCCATTGGCAAAATCTCAGGTTGCCGAGGCGCGGCAAGGCGGTTTTCGCCTAAATCCCCTTTTTTAGGCCTTTCAGGCGTCAACCTGATGGAGCATGGGCGAGCGCCATGTTTGGAGGCTTTGGTAATAACCGGATAAATTGGCGGGTTTGCGTCGGCTGGCCACCATTTTTTGCAGCTCTTGATTGGATGCCTCCATGGCGACATTGAGCAGGAGTTTTTGTGAAGCTTGCTCAAATTCGCCGATTTCGCTCTGATTGGTGTCTGTGACAATCATTGCACGTATGCATAGCAATCACCGTGCCAGATGTGTCATAACTACAAAAATCGGTTATTTGTGTGGAATCACGTAAATTACATCAAATTGGGCAACAAAAAACCCGGGCCATTAATAGCCCGGGTGAGATTTGCCGGTTGTTTCCGGTTTATTTACTGGGACGCACAAGAATGACCTTGTTCGCGGTGCCATCTACTTCGATGGATTCGGTGGTGATATCCCCCGCCTCAGCCAGAGTTTGGTGTACGGTGCGCCGGTCAAACGCATTCATTGGTTCCATCTCCACCACTTCACCCCAGCGGCGGGCTTTGTCGGCGGCTTCGTTGGCTTTTTTCACAAGGCTGTCACGGTTTTCAGTGCGATAGTTGCCGACATCCACAGTGACCTTCGGCGCATCTTTGTCCAGCACAAAGAGCAGGCGGTTGGTGAGGTATTGC
>CAZJRV010000295.1:0-3093 GCA_964548235.1 uncultured Verrucomicrobiota bacterium | reverse complement strand
GGTTCGGCGCGGAATTCATCCCCATCCACCAGGCGCATCCGAATGCCAACCTCGTCGCCGTGTGCCGACGCAACGAGGCGGAGATGAACGCCGTTGCGGATCAGTTCAACATTCCGAAACGCTACACCGATTACGACAAGCTGCTGAAGGATTCAGAGATTGATGCGGTGCACATCAACTCGCCCATTGCCGATCACGCCGCGCAATCACTCAAGGCGCTGCGCGCGGGCAAGCACGTGATGTGCACTGTGCCGATGGCGACGACGATTGAGGATTGCGAGGCGCTGTGCCAAGCGGTCGACGAAACGGGTCTGAAATATATGATGGCTGAGACGGTGGTTTACAGCCGCGAGTTTCTTTTTATAAAGCAACTGTACGACACCGGCGAGCTGGGCAAGCTGCAGTATCTTGCCGCGAGCCATCCGCAGGACATGGACGGCTGGCCGAGCTATTGGGAGTCGATGATTCCTATGCATTACGCCACGCACGTGGTGAGCCCGTGCCTCGGGATGGTCAATGGCCTTGCCGAATACGTGAGCTGTTTTGGAAGCGGCACGGTGCGCGATGACATCGCGCAAAAGAGCGGCAACCGTTTTGCTGTGGAGAGCTGCCACATCAAAATCCAGAACAGCGATGTGTCCGCGCATATTTGGCGATGCCTGTACGACGTCGCGCGGCAGTACCGTGAAAGCATTGACGTTTATGGAACCCAGAAAAGTTTCGAGTGGACGCTCACCGAAAACGACCCGCACATCCTCCACGTGGCCAAGCGGCCGGAGGCGGAGATTCCCGAGCGCGTGGAGGTGCCCGACTTCGCGCATCTGTTGCCCGAGCCCATCCGTAAGTTTACGCAAACCATCGAGGATGCCGATCACCTTTCATTCGTGCAAGGTGGTGGCCATGGTGGCAGTCATCCGCACATGGTTCATGAATTTCTCAGTGCACTCGTGGAAGATCGCGACCCATGGCCCAACGCAAAGACATCGGCAAACTGGACCAGCGTCGGCATCTGCGCCCATCAAAGCGCCGAGCAAGGCGGGGCACGGGTGGAGTTGCCGGCGTTTACATTGTAGGTGCACACAAACGCAGGGATGAATGTGGTGAATGCGTGAGTGGGGATAATGAGTTAGCAGCGTGTCAACTGGTGGCAGGGCAATTCCACCGTTTGCTGACTGAAGCGGAATGGAGCATGGGAATCCACAACCTCATAGATTCCAATCGGATTAACCTTATGTGAATAAGTAAAGGTTGATTCTCTGTGTTATAAGGGACTTTCATCTTAAATGGCACAAGATTCAGCTTCCATCGATGGTCAACAGGGCGGCACGTTGGGTGTGCCGTGTCGGTTTCAATTCACGGGTTCTGCCATGGAGTTATTTAAGGAACTCTTTGTTGGCTACCTCTTGACAATTATTACACTGGGAATTTATACGCCGTGGTTCATCTGCCGTGCGCAGCGCTGGTTTTGGCGCAATGTAAGCGTCAGAGATGATGCTGGCAAGGAGGTGAAACTCCAGTTTGTGGGCACCGGTGGTGACCTGTTCGGGACCTTCATTGTCGGTTGCATATTAACGTTAATCACGTTTGGCATCTACGGTTTTTGGTTTATCGTGAAACTTCACAAGTTCTTCCTTGAAAACATAACCGGCCAAACACCTGACGGGCAACCCGTAAAACTTGCATTCAATGCCACTGGTGGGGAGCTCTTCAAAGAGCTCTTTGTTGGCTACCTCCTGACAATTATTACACTCGGAATTTATTCACCGTGGATGATATGCAGTTTGCAGCGATTCTTTTCAGACAAGACAAAGATTCATGTTGGCAGTTCCGGTCAAGTGAGCCTGCGGTTCCTCGGTACTGGAGGCGACCTTTTCGTTACCTTCTTGGTGGGATACTTACTGACCTGTGTCACTTTGGGAATTTACATGTTCTGGTTCCAAGTCAAAATTATGAAGTTTATCAATGAGAACACAGAAATCACAACAGTCTCCGGAAACAAGTTGCGGTTGAATTTTACCGGCACGGGCGGTGAGAATGCCAAGATTAATATTGTGGGTATTCTGCTGACGATATTGACACTGGGCCTGTACAGTTTCCGATTTATGATTCGGCTCATCGAGTTTCAAACCAATCATCTGGAAATCACTTCTGAAGGCCCCGGAACACCTGGTGGCACGATGGTGCAGCCCTAAAACGGCGAGGATCAGCAGCTAAAAAATATCATGTGTTTTTGGAGTGCGTCTTTATTCGACGGCTTCAACCCTGACCACTCATTGTAATTCAGTTTTGCCCTGAAAACAGGTGTGTGCACCGCAACGGAGGGTCATTGAGCTAGGAAAAACCTCAGCCTAATATCGTGCGCAGGGCGTTTATTCTTTTAATGCCTCGTGGATTTCAAGCGTGCGGTTGAGGGCTTCATCCAGTGTGCGGCCGAGGGTGACGGTGCCGGTGCGGTGGGGATCCCATTCGGGGCGGTGGTTTTTTAGGATGACGTAGTCCGATTCGGTGGTGAATGTTTGGGCGGTGGCTTGGCCGACTTCGAGGGTGCCGCCGCCGATGTCTTGCGTGGATTCGATGATCCCCAGTTCGGCCCAGCGTTTGCGGTTGGGTTCTGAATATAAAAGAGCGTTGGCTTCGTGGACGTGGACGATGGCCTGGATGGCGGGGAAGGTTTGGTAAAGGTGCCAGTGGAGGATGGATTCGGAGGAGGGAAGGCGTGCGCCGTGGAAACGTGCTTCGCCGTTGGCACAGGTTTCGAGATGGACGCAGGCATCGGCGGGGAGGTTTTTTTTGGTGGGAAGTTGGGTGCCGGTGATGACGAAGCCGCCTTGCTTGGCGCGTGCGCTGACGTTTCCATTGCTGCCGATGAGGTGGGTGCCGGTGTAGGGGGCGAGCAAGTCGTGTGCAGCAAGTTGGGTGCAGGCTTCGCGCAAGGCGGTGGTGTTTTCCGGTACGACGTCGGAAAGTTGCACAGGGTTGAACTGGATGAAGTCTCCGGCTGCGCTCACTTTTTCACTTTGCGGATGGGGATGAACTGCACCCAGCTCGGGCCCTGACCCGTGGGGAGTTTGCCAGCGGGTATGAGTTTGCCGT
>CAZJRV010000294.1:0-3103 GCA_964548235.1 uncultured Verrucomicrobiota bacterium | reverse complement strand
GGGCCGAAGTTTTGGGCAATGTAGCGGCTGATAGCCTCGCGTAGTTTCAGCAAACCGAGGTTGGAGGTGTAGCTGGTCCTGCCGCGTTCGAGGGCGAAGATGGCGGCCTCGCGGATGTGCCACGGCGTGGTGAAATCCGGCTCGCCCACGCCCAGCGAAATGACTTCCGGCCGGCCCTGCACCAGTTCAAAAAATTCACGAATGCCCGAAGGCGGCAACGCGCGCACGTGGCCGGCAATCTGGTTTTCAATGGGCGTGGGTTCGGGCATTTGGGTGTGCAAAAATCAACTGCTCGCAGCGCCGCGGCAGCGGGAAATCAGGCGGCGGCCTGTTTGGGTTTGCGGCGGATGACCGGCTTGGATTTTCCTTGCACGGCACCACGGGTGATTTTGATTTCCTCAATGTCGTTGCTGCCGGGTATTTCATACATCAATTCCAGCATCAACCGCTCGAGCAATCCCCGCAGCGCACGTGCGCCGGTGCCTTTCTTGATTGCTTGCGCGGCCAGCTCGTGCAGCGCATCACGCGTGAATTCCAATTCCACGCCCTCCAGCCAAAGCAGTTTTTGGTATTGCTTGGTTAGCGCATGGCGCGTGTCGGTGAGGATTTCCACGAGCTGATTTTCGGTGAGTTCCTCCAGAACGGAAATCATGGGCAGCCGCCCAATGAACTCGGGGATGAAACCAAATTTCAATAAATCTTCCGGCTCCACGTGTTTTACCGCTTCGCGACCGTCGGCCACTGCCACGGCTTGTTCCTCCATTGCGCCAAAGCCGAGCACGTGGTTGCCGAGTCGGCGCTGGATGACTTTGTCCAAATCCACAAACGCGCCGCCGCAGAGGAAGAGCACGTTGCGCGTGTCCACGCGAATGTATTCCTGCTGCGGATGTTTGCGGCCGCCTTGCGGTGGCACGCTGCAGATGGTGCCTTCCAGAATTTTCAGCAGCGCCTGTTGCACGCCTTCGCCGGAAACATCGCGCGTGATGGAAACGTTCTCGGTGCGGCGGGTGATTTTATCAATTTCGTCGATGTAAATGATGCCCATCTCCGCGCGCTTCACATCGAAATCCGCGGCTTGCAGGAGGCGCAGGATGATGTTCTCCACATCCTCGCCCACGTAGCCCGCCTCGGTGAGCGTGGTGGCGTCGGCGATGGCGAAGGGCACATCGAGAATGCCAGCGAGCGTGCGCGCCAGAAGCGTCTTGCCGGTACCGGTGGAGCCGATGAGCATGATGTTGGTCTTCTCAATCTCCACGTCTGCGTGCGGACTCTCCTCATCAGCCGCCTCGGCCTCGTGTACGATGCGTTTGTAATGATTGTGCACCGCCACGGCCAGCGTCTTCTTGGCCTCGTCCTGGCCAATGCAGTGGCGGTCCAACTCGGCTTTGATCTCCGCCGGCTGCAGGACGTTTAGCTTGGGCGCCGGTTGCGACTTGTCGTTGGCCAGCTCCTTGTCGAGAACGGTCTTGAAGTTCCCAACGCAAGTGTCGCAGATAAAAACCCCGGGGCCGGACACCAGCTTGCGGACTTCCGCGTGGCTTTTGCCGCAGAAACTGCAGAGGGTGATTTGGCGTCGGGCCATAACTTTAGCGGGTTACTTGTCGTTTACGGATGATTTGTCCGGCAACGTGGGCACGTCTTTTCTGGAGGCGACCACCTCGTCAACGAGCCCAAATTTCTTGGCCTCATCTGCACTAAGAAAATTGTCGCGTTCGCATGCCTCAAAAACCTCGTCGTAAGGTTTGCCGGTGTGTTTGGCGAGGATCTCGGTGAGGGTCTTTTTGAGCCCGAGCATGTGTTTGACATGGATTTCCATGTCCGTGGCCTGCCCCTGCGCGCCTCCCAGAACCTGATGAATCATGATGTTCGCATTGGGCAGCGCGAAGCGTTTGCCCTTAGTGCCGCCGGCCAGCAGCACCGCGCCCATGCTGGCGGCTTGGCCGATGCAGTACGTGTTTACGTCGCACGTGAGGAATTGCATCGTGTCATAGATCGCCAAGCCGGCGGTGACGTGGCCGCCGGGAGAATTGATGTACACGTGGATGTCCTTCTTCGGGTCGGTCATTTGCAGGAAAAGCATCTGCGCGATGACCACGTTGGACACATTGTCATCAATGCCCGTGCCCAGGAAGATGATGCGATCCACCAGCAGACGGGAATAGATATCATACCCGCGCTCGCCGCGGCTGGTTTGTTCCACCACGTGCGGAACCAGATAGTTGTTTTGTATTTCGCTGTTTGGCATACCAAAAAAGTTGCGGGAGCTTATAATTTCAAATTGCTCCGGTCAATTTCAAAGGGTTCATTGGGTTTGTTGCAGCACGGCAATGGCGTTGGTGGCTGCATCGGTCTCGGCGGCTTTTTTGCTCTTGCCAGTGCCGCGCGCCAGCTCGTTGCCGCAATGGCGCACGGCGCATTCGAAGGAGCGGTCGTGGTCCGGCCCCTGCGCATCCAGCAGGCGATACTCGGGTGCCACGGCGTTTTTGCCCTGCAACAGTTCCTGCAACTCACCCTTGGGATTGCCCACGTGCCGGCCGGCATCCGCGCCCGCGAGCGCATCGGCAAATTGTGTGTGGATGAAAATTTCCACTTTTGAAAAACCGCCATCGAGATAAATCGCGCCCACCACCGCCTCGAATGCATCGGCCAAGGCGGAGGGCCGTTCGCGGCCGCCGCTCTTTTCCTCGCCACGGCTGACCACCAGCTCAGATCCGATTTCCACCGCCACGGCTTGCTCGGCCAGCGCCTCCTTGTTGACCAGCCGCGCGCGCGCCTTGGAGAGGGTGCCCTCGTCGCGCGAGGGAAACTGCCGGTACAGCTCCGCGCTGATCACCAGCTGCAGCACCGCATCGCCAAGGAATTCCAGCCGTTGATTGTTGTTGAGCGCCTCGCTTTTCTCGTGGCTCACCGAGGGATGCGTCAGCGCCAGCTCCAAAAGCGCGGGATCCTTGAAGGTGTACCCCAGACGTTTTTGAAATGACTCCCGGCCATCCATCGGTCACGGGGTGGCTTCGGTCGTTTCGGCTTCCTCAGTTTCAGCAACCTCCGCCTCCGGTTCCGCTGGCAACGGCGGCCATTCCTCGCCTTCCACCGGCAAACCGTG
>CAZJRV010000293.1:0-3139 GCA_964548235.1 uncultured Verrucomicrobiota bacterium | reverse complement strand
CGTTGCGGAAAAAGAAATCCTTCAACGTGTTGCGCGAAAAAATCCGGTGCACCACCACCCCCAGCTCGTTGCATTCAAAATACACGCGGTAGTTTCCCACGCGATAGCGGTGCAAACTCTTCACCCCGTGCTCCAGCCGGCCATAAAATCCGCTCGCCCGCACCTCCTCCGGCAGCCCCCGAAACTCGCCCAGAATCTGCAGCTGCAAATCCTTCGGCATCCCCGCCAACTCCGCGGCGCTGGTGGGATTAAAAATAATCTGAAAATATTTCGGCGCCATTTGTGTTACTCCAAATTTCTTCTCCTTGTCCAAATGGTAGCCCGTAGGGGAATCGAACCCCTCTCTCAGCCTTGAGAGGGCTGTGTCCTAGCCGATAGACGAACGGGCCACTGGAACAGGGAAACTAACACCTTGTGAATAAATGTCAACTCCGGGCCTGAGTCAGCCAATTGGCTCAATCGAAACAAGATTCCTCTTCCGCTTCGCTAATGGTTTCAATGAAATCCACAAATTCATTCTCCGGTTCCGCCACAAATTCCCATTCGCGGGCGCGCCAGCGAAAGCGAATTGTGTGGGCGTGGAGGGCTTGGTTTTTTAGGATTAGCTTTTGCCAGTCGGCCTTGGTCAATTCGTCTTTCACGAATTTCAAGTACCACGATTCATCCAGCCCATACAGTTTGTCGCCCGCGATTGGGTGGCCGAGATGCTGCAGGTGAATGCGAATCTGGTGCTTGCGGCCGGTGACGGGTGCCACACGCAGCCACGTGAATTTTTCCTCATCGCGCTCAAACGTCCATTGCGTCCAATAGCGGGTTTGGGATGGGTGCCCATCGGCTCGCACACAATCTTTCACCGCCACTTCGCTGGCGTCATCCGTGCCCAGTGGGGCGTCAATGGTGCCTTCGCTTTCCGCCATTTGCCCGTGCACGATAGCCCAGTAAAGTTTCTCCACCTCGCGGCTTTCCCACAGCTTGCGCAACTCGCGCGCCGCTTCATCAGTTTTGCCCACGCACACCACGCCGCTGGTTTCGCGGTCCAATCGGTTGATGAGGTGCACCGGCTGCTCCGCGCCGCGATATAGTCGCAATCGGCCCGCAAGACTCGAGCGTTCGTCACCCTTGGTGGGATGGCACACGAGTCCGGCCGGTTTGTTGATGACCAGCAAGTCGTCGTCCTCGTGCAGGATTTCAAATAAATCGGACATATTAAAAGCCCAATGACCAGAAACCCAATACCCAAGGAATGTCCAATTCTCAATCCCCAAAAATCCGTCTCCAAGGGATTTGGGATTTGGTTTTACCTGAGTCTAGGTCATTGGAACTTGGTCATTCCCCTTGTTCCCTTCACACTTCCCCCGTGAAGCTTGGCATCATTTCCGACACCCACGGCACGGTGCCCACTGCGGTGCACGATGCGCTGACGGGGGTGGATCACGTTTTGCACGCGGGCGATGTGGGGCCGGTGGATGTAATCACCGAGCTGGAAGCCATCGCACCAGTCACCGCCGTGCGCGGCAATACAGACTTCGCCATCGACCTGCCCGAGACGCGCCTCATCGAGTTTGGCGGCAGCAAGTTTCTCATCCATCACATCGTGGATTTCCCTGTGCCCTCGCAAACGGTGCGCGCCTTATTGGCGGAGGAGCGGCCGGATGTCGTCGTGTTTGGCCACACGCATATGCCGTGCAACGAATGGCTCGACGGCGTGCTCTATCTCAACCCCGGCTCGCCGGCAACGCCTCGCGGCGGTGCGCCCTCCACCGTGGCGATCGTTGAGTTCGAAAATGACGCCCCAAGCGCACGCCACATCACGTTGACTTGAAGCAAACCACACCACATCCTTCCCGCACCCGACCATGAATATCCATCACCTCGAATTATTTCATTACGTCGCCAAGCACGAGGGCATTGCCGGTGCGGTCCGCAACATCCCTTACGGCATCCAACAACCGGCCGTCAGCGCGCAGGTCATTCAACTGGAAAACGACCTTGGCGCCACCCTCTTCCAGCGCCGCCCCTTCGAGCTCACGCCCGCCGGCGTGGAGCTTTACGAATTCATCCATCCCTTTTTTGAAAACCTCAACTCAATGGGCGAAAAAATCCGCGGCGGCGTGGCCCAATCCATCCGCATCGGCGCATCCGGCGTGGTCTTTCGCGAGCACCTGCCGGATTTGTTGAACGCCGCGCGCAAGGATTTTCCCGGCCTCCATCCCTCCCTGCGCGTGGGCATCCAGCCGGAAATTGAGCAGTGGCTGCTCGCCAACGAAGTGGACCTCGGCGTCACCGTGCTCGGCACCAAACCGCCCGCGGAAATGAAATCAGAAAAACTGCTCGAGCTGCCCATGGTGCTGGTCGTGCCCACCAAGGCACGCATCAAATCCGCCGCCGACATTCTCGGGCAGGATCGCATCGCGCAGACGCTCATCAGCCTGCCGCAAAACGAAGGCATCAGCCGCGCGTTCCAAACCGAACTCGCCGCGCGCAAAATCGATTGGCCCATCGGCATGGAACTCAACTCCACCGACCTCATCAACACCTACGTCGCCAACGGCTTTGGCATCGGCATCTCCGTGGACCTCCCCGGCGAACGCAAAAACAAAGGCGTCATAATACTTCCGCTGGAAGATTTTCCCAAAGTCACCATCGGCTGCCTCTGGCGCGGCCAACTCCCGCCTGTCGGCCAATCGCTGGTGAAGCTGCTGCAAACCCACGCGGCAGGGCTTTGAGTTTCACTAAGAATATCCATTCCGCGAGGGTGAAGCTTCCGCTGAGATGCGGCGTGCAAAATGCGTGCCTTAATGAACAGAGCGGCTCCGCCACCCTTCGGCTCAGCAGGAGCTTCGCCCTCCCCGTCTATTCGCGGCGTGACTTTTGTCTCCAAACGCGGCAGGGTGGGCGCGTTCCATGGCGAAGAAAAAACCCAGAAAAGTTACCGCGCGCAGCGGACGGTTTGCCAGCGGGCCATCTGCGGAAGCGAATGCATTTACCAATTCGGTGAAATTTGACACCCGTCTTGCGCATCACGACATCGCCGGATCCATCGCCCACGCCCGTATGCTGCATCACGTGGGCCTGTTAAAAAAGAAGGAGATGACGGCCATCGTGGATGGGCTCGAAGCCATTGGCGCGGAGATTGCCG
>CAZJRV010000292.1:0-3151 GCA_964548235.1 uncultured Verrucomicrobiota bacterium | reverse complement strand
CTCTTCTTCGGCAATCTTTTGTGTGTCTGAAGGGGCGTTACCAAAAACTGTCTCAATGGCCTGAAGCACGCTTTTTGTCGCCACACCGGTTTCGGGTTCATCCACTTGATCGAGGATGATCATGGCGTCGATTTTCCCCGCGAGCGCGCCGACCGCGTCGGTGAGTTTTTTCTGCAACGCGTCGGGCGTGGGATGCCAGTTTTTGGTGTCGAACCGGTTTAGCTCGCGTGGCGGTTGGCCCGCTTCCATCACCAGAGGTTTGCAGTAGGTAAAGGTGCGCTGGGTCTCGCTTTCGAAAAAGTAATCCATCCGCACGCCCGGCATGGCTTGGAGGGCGCGCTGCAATTCAACCCCCTCGCCATCGCAGCCGCAAAAGCCCACCGGCCATAACTCGCCTACGCCGAGGGCGGAAAGGTTCGCCAACACCGTCCCCGCTGCGCCGGGTTGGGCGCGAGTGGCGGTGATGTTGTGCACGGGCAGGCCGGTTTCGATGGAAGTCTCGGCCTTGGCGGGATCAATCTCGAGGTAGCGGTCGCAACTGAAATCCCCCACCACCGCGATGCGCAGGTCGGGGTATTGGCTGGTGATTTCCTGAAAGCGTTGGGGGGTCATGACTCGAGTTCGCGCAACAGGTGATGCATGAAATCAATGTTGTCACACTGGGCGTAATGCATCGCACCGCCCATTCGCGCGTAGCTTTTGCAGAAGCGCAGGTAATAGGCGGGGTTATCTTTGGGCGGCTCGCCGGTGGTCCAGTCCCAGCCGTCGCCGTCTTGGATGTCGACGACGTAAAATGAATGGTCACGGACTATCTCGCGATTGGCTTGCAGTCGGAGATTGTTCACGCAAGCGAGGCTCTTCTCAAAAACCTGCGGGCCCATGATTGCGCTGCCCACGGAAAGCACCACGCCAGCATCAAGGCCTTCCACTGCGCCGCCAAATTGTGCGAAATCCAGTCCGGCCGCGCGGCCCAGTGCCGCGCCGTTGAACATGGGATGATTGGAAATGATGTCGTAACCAATGCCCGGGTGCACGGTCAGCGGCACGCCGTGGTTGAAAGCATTGCAGAGTACGGAGGAGGATTTCCACTCGTGGGAAATTTCGTGGCGGCCTTCGGCGAGGTTGTGCTGGCGCATCGCCTGCAAAAGTTCGGCGTGCGCGGGGCCGGGTTCGTTTTCCAATTCCGCAAGCGTGGGTAGCGTCACGCCATCCTCAGCGACCATGCGGCCGACGCTTTGGCCGAAGCCTTCATCGTTCAGCGCGCCCGCCAGCACGGCGAGGTGTATGCACCGGCCGGTTTCCTCCCACGCGCCAAAGGTTCCGGTGGCCACGTTGGCGCGCACGCACTCGGTGGATTGACCGTGGTGCGCCCATTCCCAATCGTGGATGACGCCCGCGCCGTTGGTGGCGAGATGGGTGATCCAGCCGCCGGCCATCAGCCTTTCCATCAGCAGATGTGCGCCGTTTTTAATCAAGTGCGCGCCGTAAATGCACATCACGCTCGCGCCCTTTTCACGCGCGGCACGGATGTCGCGGGCACAGTTCGCGATGTGTCCGGCATTGGAGGGCGAAAGCTCTGCGGGCGTGTTGGCAGGGTCAACGAGAGTTTCCGCGATGCCTGTCATGCTGTCGCGCTCAGCGAGGGGGTAGACTTTGAGTTTTGAGAGGTCGATGGATTTCATTCGCCAAGTATAGTTTTCAGCAGCGTCTCGGGCTCGCGATAATCGGCAATGACCGCATCTGCGCCGACCTCGATGAGGACTGCGCGCTTGTGTTCGTCGACACGGCTGGAGCCATTTTCAATTTCGTCGCTGCACACAGCGATGGCCAGCCCGCCCAAATTGCGGGCGGCTTCAATTTCTGCGGCGCCATCGCCGAACATTACCAAATTTTCTCCGGTGAACGATTCTTCCTTCATCAGTTTTTCGAGCACGATTTGTTTGGTGAAATTGTTTGCATCGGTGTGGCCGTAAACATGGCCGTTGCAAAACGGGGCAAGGCCGAGCAACCCGGCTTCGGTGCTGATTTGGTCGTGCGGATTGCCGCTCAGAATGATGATGGCCAATCCGCGTTCGGTGAGCAATTCCAACAAGGCGCGTCCGCCGTAGATGATGAAGTCATCGGGCGTTGCCGTGCCATCTCTGAGTTGAGCATAGCGCCCGTGGGCATTGGCATTTAAGGGTTTTAGAAAGGACTCGAGCATTTCATCGGCTTCCGCATCGCCGCCGCGCCGGCGGATTTGGGCGGCGATTTCAGTGGTAAAGAGTGGCGTGGGGCGGCCATTGAACCGGAACATTTCGCGAAACAAATGCGCGCGAATATCGGCATCAGTTTCGCCTTCACGCAAGGGGAAGCGCGGGGCGATGACTTCTTGCGCCACCTCGGTCCAGCCATGGCGCAGCCACGACAAGGTGCCATCAAAATCAAACACTACGTGTGTGGCGCGTGGGCGGGGGGCAAATCCCTCCAGCAGTTCAATGGGGAATGATTTCGTGACGTTTGGCACGGGCGACAGTGAAATGCGATTTTGCCAAAAAAGCAATCTTGCGCGAAACATGCTTGCTTCAGGGGCGCTCCTGTTCCCCAATAGGTGCCCCATGAATCGCCGCCAATTTATCGCCGCCAGCGCGGTTGCGACTGTCAGTGCGCTTGCCAAAACGCCCAAGCCGTTGCGGTTGGGGCTGGATAATTTTGCCGTGCGTGCGATGGGATGGAAGGCAGGCGAACTGATCGACTACGCGGCAACGCTGAAATGCGATTCGCTTTTCATCACCGACTTGTTTGCTTTTGAGAGCTTCACCCCGCGTTATTTGCGCGAGGTGAAACGGCATGCGGATGACAAGGGCATCGAGCTTTTCATCGGCTCATGGAGTTTGTGCCCGACTTCCGTGACCTTCAAAAAAGACTGGGGCACAGCGGCGGAACACTTGGCGCTGGGAGTACGTGTGTGCAAAGCGTTGGGGTCGCCAGTGTTTCGCGTGATTCTTGGCTCGCGCAAGGATCGACTCACAGCGGGCGGCATTGAGGCGCGCATTGATGACATGGTAAAATTTCTCAAAGCCAACAAATCGCGCGCCACGGATGCGGGTATCAAAATCGCGGAGGAAAATCACGCGGGCGATATGCACTCGCTGGAACTCGCGCGATTGGT
>CAZJRV010000291.1:0-3156 GCA_964548235.1 uncultured Verrucomicrobiota bacterium | reverse complement strand
ACGCGCATTGTGGATTTGCATCCGGTAACCCTCGCCCAAAACGCCCGCACCAGTGGCGGCGGTAACATCAGCCTCGTACCCCAACAAGCCATCACCGTGGGCCCGCGCGAAACGTGGCAGGCGGAGAAGGTCAGCATTTGGCAGGCCGGCGCGCACGACAGACCCTTCGGCCAGCGCCTCACCACGTTGATGATTTCCAAAGGCATTGCCGACAGCGCCGTGCCGATGAGTCTGCTGGCCGATCACCCCAATGTGCAGTTCAACTTCTACCGCGGTGGCCTTGGCACTTGCGAAGTGGAAATGCACTGACCAGCCTTGCCCTCGGGCCCGTCGCCCCTATAATCCGCGCCGTGTTGGACATTAAATATATCCGCCAAGAGCCGGACGCCGCCAAGAAACGGCTGGCCGCACGTGGCGAGGAGGCGGGGCGCATTGATGAATTATTGGCACTGGATGAACAGCGACGGGCGTTGGTCACTGAGGCGGAGACTTTGCAGGCCACCCGCAATGCTATTTCCAAGGAAATCGGTGCGTTAATGGGCCAAGGCAAAAAGGACGAAGCCGAGGCCAAAAAATCCGAAACCCGCGCGCTGGGCGACAAGGTCGATGCGCTTAGCGCACAACGGGCTGAAGCCGATGACGCGTACAATAATTTGATTCTCACTCTGCCCAATCTCGCACACGAGAGCGTGCCCATCGGCGACGAAAGCGCTAATGCCGAAGTAAAGGTGGAGGGCGAAAAACCCGCGTTTGATTTTGAGCCCAAAGGCCATCTTGATTTATGCGATACGTTGAAGCTCCTTGATTTCGAACGCGGCGCGAAATTGGCCGGCAGTGGTTTTTTGCTCTACACCGGCTGGGGAGCGCGTCTGGAGCGGGCGATGATTCAATTCCTGCTCGACCTCCACATCCACGAGCACGGCTACACCGAAGTGAGTCCGCCCTTTATGGTGCAGGCAGAGTGCATGGAGGGGGTGGGGCAATTCCCGAAATTTCTCGACCAAGCCTACGCCGTGCAGGAAGGGCTCGATAGCGAAACGCTTGGTAAACGCTATCTCATCCCCACCGCTGAAGCGCCGGTTGCTAATTTACACCGCGGCGAAATTTTGAACGAAGAAGAATTGCCAAAAAAATATTGCGCGTATAGTCCGTGCTTCCGTGCCGAGGCCGGTGCGGCCGGCGTGGCCACGCGCGGGATGATCCGCGTGCATCAGTTTGATAAAGTGGAACTCATCAAAGTTGTGAAGCCCGAAACCGGCTACGACGAACTAGAGGATATGCTCGCCAACGCGGAAAAAGTTTTGCAACTGCTCGGGCTGCATTATCGCGTGCTGCTTTTGAGCAGTGGTGACATGGGATTTGCCGCTGCCAAAACTTACGACATCGAAGTGTGGGCACCGGGGCAGGGGAGCTATCTCGAAGTCAGCAGTGTTTCCAACACGGAAGATTTTCAGGCGCGTCGAATGAAAACTCGTTACAAAGCGGAGCAGGGCGGCAATCAACTGCCGCACATTCTCAACGGCAGCGGCGTCGCGCTCGCGCGATTGTTTGTCGCACTGATCGAGACGCATCAACAGGCAGATGGTTCCATCGCAATTCCTGAGCCATTGCAGCCCTACTTGCGCGCTGAAAGCATCCCTGCGTGATATGCGAATTCTGCAGGCGGCCAGCGAATTTTTCCCCTACTCCAAAACCGGCGGCTTGGCCGATATGGTTGCGGGGCTTTCCGGAGCCTTGGCGCTGGATCATGAAGTGACCGTTGCCTCACCTTTGTATCGCGGGATTCGCGACCAATTCCCCGATTTAGAGGCAATCAGCGAAGGGTTCGATTTGCCTCTTGGGGATGAGATTGTTTCTGGTAAATGGTGGAGGCATCAGCTTTTGCCCAACCTAACGGCGTTGTTGTTGGAAAACGATGTATTCTATAACCGCCCTAGCTTGTACATGGAGCACGGGGAAGGCTATTGGGACAACCCGGAGCGATTCATCTTTTTCAGCAAAGCCGTGGTGCACTTGGCACCTGATTTTGATGTGCTTCATATGCACGATTGGCAGACCGCAATCGTTCCCATGTTGCTTAAAGAAAGAGCTCGGCAGGGCGCTTCCCGGACGCTGTACACCATTCACAATCTCGCCTATCAAGGCTCCTGCCCGGGAGACCGGTTTGCGCTCACTAATCTTCCGGCCGAACTTTTTCACGAACGCGGCCCGGAGCATTTTGGCGACTTAAATTTCATGAAAGCCGGCTTGCATTACGCCGATGCCATTACCACCGTCAGCCCCCAATACGCACAAGAAATTCTCACCGATCAATTTGGTGAAGGACTCAGTGGTGAAACGAAAAAACGCCAGGACAGCCTCACAGGGATTCTCAATGGCGTGGATTACGCCGAATGGCGCACGCGCGATAATCCGCATTTGGCGGCTGATTATGATTCGGAAGATTTATCTGGCAAAACCAAGTGTAAAATTCAATTGCTGAAAACATTCAAACTCCCCGATGAAGGGCTCCCTTTGTTTTCAGTGGTATCGAGGTTGGCGGAACAAAAAGGGATAAGGCAATTGGTTGAAGCGCTTGCGGAGTTGTTGCCGGGCAAACGATTCCAGTTTGTTTTGCTGGGTTCCGGCGATGAGGCATTAATGGAAATGCTCCTTCAACTTCGGGCCAAGTTCCCCAATCAAGTCGGCGTGGAAATCGGTTACGACCAATCCCTTTCGCATAAAATTGAGGCCGGATCGGATTTCTTCCTAATGCCGTCACGTTTCGAGCCGTGCGGACTGAACCAACTTTACAGTCTTCGGTATGGCACGATTCCAATCGTCCATGCTGTCGGTGGCTTAAAAGACACCATCACAGACATCCAAAACCCAGGGGGTAATGGTATTCGATATGATCAATTTCAAGTATCGGACCTACGTGATGCGGTCCATCGGGCTGTAAAACTATTTCAAAATCCTGAGCAACTGGACACGGTGCGCCGAACCGGAATGAACCAAGACTTCTCATGGTCTAAAGCTGCAAAAGAGTTTGAGAGGATTTACAATCAAGTGAGGTCAATGGACGATTAAAATAGGATATACCCGGTAAATTCACTCTCAATCACGGCAAAATTGCAGCTCCATTCAAAATCAGTAAATGCATATAACATATATTGT
>CAZJRV010000290.1:0-3170 GCA_964548235.1 uncultured Verrucomicrobiota bacterium | reverse complement strand
GCTCAATGATGATGCCCCCGTGCTTCTCTTTCCATTCCCAAATGTGCTCCAGCAATTTCTCACGTCCGAGATCATCGCGATGCTTCATCACGCCCTCCTTGCGCAGCTTGCGTTCCACCACGTTTTGCGTCGCGATGCCCGCGTGGTCCGTGCCCGGCAGCCACAACACCTCCTTGCCATCCATCCGCGCCTTGCGGGCGAGGATATCCTGGATGGTGTTATTGAGCACGTGCCCCATGTGCAGCACGCCCGTGACGTTGGGCGGCGGGATGACAATTGAATAAGCCGGGCGAGCTTCACTCACGCGCGCAGGATCCGCCGTAAAGCACTCCTGCTCCTCCCAGAACGAATACCATTTCAATTCAACCGCCTGCGGTTCGTAAGCCTTAGGAATCTCCGCCATGATTATTTCTTCAACAACCGAAACTCAATGCTGTCCAGCAGCGCCTGCAAACTCGCTTCGATGATATTTTCGTTCACGCCCACAGTGTACCAGCGGTCCTTGCCGTCAGTGGATTCAATCAGCACGCGGGTCTTGGCGGCGGTTCCGGTGGTGCTGTTCAGTATCCTCACTTTATAATCCGTCAAGCGCACCTGCTTGAGCGCCGGATAAAATCCACGCAACGCATTGCGCAACGCTTGGTCCAGCGCGTTCACTGGGCCATCGCCATCAGCCACGGTGTGGGCGGCCTCATTGCCGACGCTCACTTTTACAGTGGCTTCACAAACGTGATCCGCCGCATCGCCGCGCATGGAAACATGGTACGCTTCCAAATCAAACGCCGGCTCCACGCGGCCGAGCGCCTTGCGGATGAGCAACGCCAGCGAGCCTTCCGCGCCTTCGTAATCGTAGCCGAGATGTTCCTGCTCCTTCACCTTCGCCAAAATATCCTTCAACTCAGGCGCATCGTCAGCAATGCGGATGCCCATCTCCTGCGCCTTCATCACGATGTTGCTGCGACCGGCGAGGTCACTCACGAGAATGCGCCGCGCGTTGCCAACGATTTCCGGATTCGTATGTTCAAAACTGGACGCCACTTTTTGAACGGCGTTCACGTGCATGCCGCCCTTGTGTGCGAAGGCAGTTCCGCCCACCCACGGCTGACGCCGATCGGGCACGAGGTTTGCCACCTCATCGACAAAGCGCGACACCTCGCGCAGCTTTTTCAAACGTGCCTTCGGCATTGAGCGCCGACCCATCTTCAGGGCAATGTTTGGGATCGCGCTGGTGAGATTGCAGTTGCCCGTGCGCTCGCCGTAACCATTGATGGTGCCCTGCACCTGTGTGGCGCCCTGCTCCACCGCCGCCAGCGCGTTGGCCACGCCGAGCCCGATGTCGTTGTGTGTGTGGATGCCGATGGGGCATGAAAGCTCTTTGCGGGCCGCCGCGGTGATCTCTGCCACCTCGCTGGGCAGCGTACCGCCGTTCGTGTCACACAAAACCACAAAATCCGCGCCGGCCGCTTCCGCTGCTTTCCACGTGGCCATCGCGTACTCGGGATCGTCCTTGAAGCCATCCAGCGCGTGCTCGGCATCATAGATGACCTTGCGTTTATTTTTTTTGAGGAACGCAATGGTATCGGCGATCATTGCGATGTTTTCCGTGGGCGTCGTGCGCAACACTTCCTTCACGTGCAACAGCCACGTCTTGCCAAAAATCGTCACCACCGGCGTCCTGGCATCGATCAGCAGCTTCACCTGCGGATCATCCTTGGCCAAAACTTTTTTGCGGCGCGTGGAGCCAAAGGCCGCGATCTGCGCGTGCTTCCACTTGCGCTTAGCCGCCTGCTTGAAAAACTCGATGTCCTTCGGGTTGCTGCCCGGCCAGCCGCCCTCCACGTAATGCACGCCAAACGCGTCGAGCCGCTCGGCCACGCGAAGCTTGTCCGCCACCGAGAAACTCACGCCCTCGCCCTGCGTGCCATCACGCAGCGTGGTGTCATAAATTTCAACCAATCCCTTGCTCATCACTCCCGCCCAGCGGGAGGCGAGTTCTACGCCAAAGACACTTGGCTTGCAAACCTCAAACGGGTTGTCTCCAGCATGTTACGCTGGAAAACTCACCGTCCGTGTGGGCGGAAACTCCAGTCGCCCCTGCACCGGCCGCGGCACGGGCGGCGCTTCGTCCGCATCGATCATCTTCCGGATCTGCGCAAACCACCAATCCGCCCGTGCCACCCGCCGCCGCCGGCGAGACGTCGCCCCGCGATTCAAGTTGCGATTCGTGTTAGGGTCAAACCCCAGCTCCAGTTGCTCATTCAGTTCGTTGTACATTGTATTCTCCTTGGTTCGTGTTCAAACGCTGGACTCATCATCTCATGATCATAGGACATTTGCTGTCCCACTTAAAAATAATTTCGCCACACGCTCACTCCCCCGTTAGGTTGCCGCGCGCATGGCGTTGCAACTGCATAACACGCTCACCCGTAAGGTAGAGCCGTTTACCCCGCTGAAATCCGGCGGCACGGTGGGGATGTATTGTTGCGGGCCAACGGTGCATGACTTTGCGCATATCGGGAATTTCCGAACGTTTGTGTTTGCGGATTTGGTGCGGCGATATTTGGAATTTCGCGGGTACACGGTCAATCACGTGCTGAATGTGACCGATGTGGAAGACAAAATCATCCGGCGCATGCGCGAGCAGAACATCACGCTTGCCGCGTACACCGCCAAGTATTCGGATGCCTTCTTCGCCGATCTCATAGTGCTCAATTGCACCGAGGCGCATCACATCCCGAAGGCCACCGATCACATTCCGGAGATGATTGATCTCATCGGCAAACTGATGGAGCGCGGCATCGCCTATCAAGCGGCGGATCAATCGATTTATTTTTCCATCGAAAATTATCAAGGGTGCGGCTGCCAATACGGTCGATTAGTGAATTTGAATTTTGATGAAATGCGCCAGGGCGAACGCGTGAGTGATGACGAGTATGAAAAGGAATCGCTAGCGGACTTCGCCCTATGGAAGGCGCGCGTGCCCGAGGACGGCAAAGTGTTTTGGTCCAGCCCGTGGGGCGAAGGCCGGCCCGGCTGGCACATTGAGTGCAGCGCGATGAGCATGAAAATCTTGGGCACGAGTTTCGATTTGCATCTCGGCGGCGAAGACCTCGCCTTCCCCCATCACGAGGATGAGATCGCCCAAAGCGAAGGCGCCACCGGCCAGCCCT
>CAZJRV010000289.1:0-3180 GCA_964548235.1 uncultured Verrucomicrobiota bacterium | reverse complement strand
AAATGATCGGACTGTCCATCACGATCATGCACGAGAGAAAGTTGAAAAAGAAAAACACAAAGAGGTAATTAACCCCTTTTGGAAAAGCCGGATTGTCCCCCGCCGCGCTCAAGCGGATTTCTTCGTGGGTGAAGCCGTATATTCAGCGGGCAAAAAGGACAGCAACAACCCCGCGCCCACGAGCGCGATGCCGAGATAGCTGAGAAAGCCAGTCGTCCAAAGCGAGCCCAAATGCAGCAGCACGCCGAGGCCCATCATCGCGGCGACAATTTTGGCAATGGGGCCGTTATATTCCTTGCCGAGATTCGCGCCGCTCAGCCAATGGCGCAGCGGTTGGCGCGCGACTAGCATGAAGAGCACCTGCGTGATGGCAAACCAACGCAGCGTGTTGAACGCCTCATCCATAAAGCCGTAACTGTGCAGGCCGATGCCGAGCATGTTTACGCCAAACCACGACCACGCGGTGACGATGTTTCCAAAGAGCGCGAGCACGATCAGCCCGCGATCGCGCACCAAGCCGCCCCAGCGGCAATGCAAAATGATGGCATTCCAAACCACAATCATCAGCGCGCCGTTTTCCTTGGTGTCCCAACCCCAGAAGCGCCCCCACGATTGGTCCGCCCAAATCCCCCCGAGCACCGTGCCCACAAAGCTGAACAGCGTGGCGAAACACACGATGCCGTACACCATCCGCGCAAGTCCCTTGGCGGTTTCGCTTTCCAGCGAGGGCGTGAACACGCCGCGCAACACGTACACCAGCGCGAGAAAGCCCGCGAGGAACGTGGCCGAATAACCGATGGTGATGCACACCACGTGGGTGGCGAGCCAGAAATTGGTGTCCAACACCGCACGCATCATTTCCATCGTGTCGCCTTCCTTGGAAAGATGGGCGGCGATGATGAGCGTGGAAAATCCAATGAGCGCCGCCACGCAACTGCCGATGCCGTTGCGGTAAATGCGTTCCAAAATCCACCCGAGTAACACTGCGCCCCAGCCGACAAACACTGCGGAGGAATACAGGTTGGTCACCGGCGGTCGGCCTTCGAGCACCATTCGAAATACCAATCCGGCCGTGTGTAACGCCAGCGCGAGGCCGATCAAATAAAAGGCGGTATTCGACAACCCGCGCGACATTTTCAGCCACGAGAAACACGCTAGCAAAAGGGCGATGACATAAATCCCCTGCGCACGCGCGAAAGGGGCAAAGGTGTTGAAGAAATGCTCGTTGACGCCTTTTTTGACATCGATGGCGAATCCATTTTCGTCCAGCCAATCGCTGTGCTTTTTCACGGCGGCGTTGAAAGCCTCCGATTCGTCGCCCACATACGCGCTGCTCATTTCGGCGTAATGATGCGTGGGCGGCGGCAGTTTGTTTTCCGGAATGCCCGCGAGAATGGCATCGGCCGTCTTATGCCAATCGAAGGGTTCCCAGTTTGGGTCAGGCGAAAACACCTCGCGCTGGCGCACTATTTTCACAGCAAACTCCAGCACGGCCTTGGCTTCGGCATCGGTCCACACTGATTTCGTTGGATTGGCCAGTTTGGAATCACGCACGGCATCGACCAATTCATCGAGCAATGTTTCCCACTTTGAATTTTCCCAGTGACCCAAATCGCTTGGCAATGCGTAGGCTTTGGATTTGCTCTCGAGCACGGCGGCCACGGAAGCTTCCCATTGGCGCGCATTCCATTTTGGATTTTCGGTTGCGGTGGGGATCAAAAATAAACTGCTCCGTTCTTTCATCGCTTGGAACGGCGCTTCCACAGTAAGCAGATGGCGAGCGAGCTTGGTTTGGTCTTCCTCCGACTCTTCAAGATAAGCCCGCACGGCAAACGCAATCCGCATAAACTGCGCGCGTTGCGCCTCGGGCATTTGCTCAAGGCGCTGTTGGTTGGTGATCACCAATTCCTCCAGTCGCGCGCGGACTTGAGTTACGAGATGGTTCGGGTCGGCATCATCGAGGTCGGCCTGTGTGATGTCGCCGAAGCGGCGCAGTTCATAAAACAAAAGGCCAAACGTCGACGCCACGCCCTCGTGTTTTTTCTCAAACGCACGGTATGTGGCGGCGTAGTCCGCGCCATCGGTTTCGATTTGGCGCAAGAGCTTGGCGTAATCCGCCACGCCCGGCGGATCGGCATTGGGCCGCGTATCGAGGTCCAGCCGATTGGGCTGCAGGCTGTAGCGCAGTTGAATATAAATCTCCAGCGCGTGCGCCAGCTTGAAGGCGGCGCGCTCGTAAGGCGTGCGCGTGGCGGCATCCTTTTTGCCGATCACCTGTTTCTTGTTGTGCAACAAAAGAACGTTCGGGCGCATTTGCTCGAAGGTATAAAAACGCAGGCCGGACCGGTCGACGCCCGTTTTCTCCAGCTGGAATTCGCCGAGCAGCTCGGGGTGATCGATGCGAAAGACAAAGCGGCGGTCCGCCACATCGGGCCTCATCAGCACCTCCATCAACCACTCGATGGGGTGCAGTTTTTTCGGGCGTTTGTTGAACTGATAAAATTTGTGGTACGTCAGCCCTTTGCCATCAGCGGCTTGATGCAGTTTGTAGAGGTTGCCCCACTCGCCGTTTGGACCGTTGCCTTCGAGGGCGATGCGTTGCTGGCCGGCGATTTGCAGCAGCGCCGTGCGCGCCACGGAGTCCAGCGGTTTCACGCGTCCGCCGAGTAACACCGGCAGTTTGCCGAATGACAAATAATCGAAGCCCTCCTTCACCTTGGGCGGCGACAGCACCGGCTTCACGGCAAACAACATCGTGCAAAGGCCCAAGACAACCCACGGCACGATGCTCGGTTTTTGTTTTTGGGATTGTTTGGATTCTTCACTCATGCGGCGGCCTTTTTTCGTTTACGGGCAAACCCGATCAGGTGAAATAAAAATTGGTAAATCAATCCCAACGCCACAATGAGGCAGCCGATGTACGCGGTGCGCCAGTTGGGATTTTTCACCACTTGAAGCACCGTCTGTACCGTGGCGCCCAATTGGTTTTGGTTCATCTGATATTGATAAAACGTCTGGCCGCCTTCGCGCAATGGTTCATTCATGGAAATATCCACCGGCCTCGATTCGCTGGAGCCTTCGACGATAACTCGACTCTGAAAATTCTTGGGGATTTCCGTGCCGCGATATTTTTCCCATTTCAAGTTTTGCTTCTTCTTCCTCTTTTTCATGACGTTGTTG
>CAZJRV010000288.1:0-3210 GCA_964548235.1 uncultured Verrucomicrobiota bacterium | reverse complement strand
CGGTGTGCCCGATGGCAAGCCGGTGGTGAACCACCAACCCAAACCCCACCAACACAACGCCCACAACATGGCCAAAGGCCTGGCGTGGGGTCCGGATGGTTGGCTCTACAACACGCACGGACGCTCCAATTGGTCGCTGGTCGGCAAGCCCGGCACGCCCAAGGATCAGCGCCGGCGCATTGATGGCGGCGTGTGGCGGTATCATCCGGTGGCATCGACTGGAACGAGTACGGCCACGCCTTTGTGTGCAACTGCGTGAACCCGCATCTCTTCCACATCATCCAGGGCGCCTACTATGAACCCAGCCGCGATCGGCCCACCGGCCGCTTCGCCTACGAACGCATCAAGACCATTGCGGATCATTTGCATTTCACCAATACCCAGACCATCCGCGCGGGCATTGGCACGCCGGAGGAAGATGTGGCCGGCGGCGGCCACGCGCATTGCGGCACGATGATTTATCTGGGCGACAATTGGCCGGCCAAATATCGCGGGGCAGTGTTTATGAACAACATCCACGGCCGCCGCGTGAATATGGACGTGCTCAAGCGCAAAGGCAGCGGCTACACCGCCAGCCACGCGCCCGATGTGATCCGCGCGGCTGACCCGTGGTTCGTCGGCGTGAGCCTCGCCTACGGCCCCGATGGCGGCGTGTACGTCAGCGACTTCTCCGACACCGGCGAATGCCATCACACCCGCAACACCCGCAAACACACCGGCCGCATTTACAAGATCACCTACGGCAAGCCGAAACCGTGGAGGGGCGACATTGGCAAGTTGAACATTTCGGAATTGGTGAAACTGCAGGTGCATCCCAACGAATGGTTCGTGCGCCACGCGCGGCGCGTGCTGCAGGAGCGCAATGCAAATCGCGATCCGCAATCAACGAAAGTTCCATTTCTTGGAGACCTTCCATTTGTCACCGGTCACTCGATGATGCTTCAGAAGAGTGCCGAACGCAAATTACGGGAAACATACTCCAGCCACAAAGACGTTACCCACCGCTTGCGCGCAATGTGGGCGCTGCACGGGATGTATGCGCTGTCGAAGAAATTGCTGCAAAAACAATTGCGGGACCAAAGTGAACACCTCCGCGCGTGGGCCATCCAGTTGTTGTGCGAAAACAAAAAGCCATCGCCCAAGGCGCGCGCGGAATTTGCCCGCATGGCGCGCGAGGACAAGTCGCCCCTCGTGCGACTGTACCTCGCCAGCGCGATGCAGCGTTTGCCGACGGCCCAGCGCGTGCCGGTGCTCAAGGCCCTGCTCGCCCGCGCCGAGGACATCGATGACCCCAACCTGCCGTTGATGTATTGGTACGCCACCGAGCCGGTGGTGGCGGCGGACAAAAAAGCTGCGCTGCAATTGCTCGCCATCTGCAAAATCCCCAAAGTCCGCCAATTCATCACCCGCCGCATGGCGACTGGACGGGAATCGCAGGAAAAGAAATAATTCGCGCGGTGAAACGACTGCTTATTTTAATGCTGGCCGGCTTCCTTTGGCTGCCCACGCCCGCGCATGCGCAGGATGCCGAGGCACTGGGCGCGTTGGTGGGGGTGTTGAAGGAGGTGGATGATCCGGCGTTTCAACTGGACATCCTCAAAGGCATTGCCGAGGCATTGAAAGGCCAGCGCAATGTGAAGCCGCCCAAAGGCTGGGCTGAGGTGGCGCCCAAGCTGGCCAAAAGCCCGAAGGCGGAGGTGCGCCAACTAGCGCAGCAACTGTCGTTGACCTTCGGCAGCAAAGACGCGTTAGCGGCGTTGCGAAAAGTGTTACAGAACGCCAAGGCCAATCCGACTGATCGCCGCAAGGCGCTGGCGGCATTGGTCGATGCGCGTGACAAGCAATTGCCCAGCGTGTTGCAGGCGTTGCTGGCCGAGCCGGAGCTGCGGCGCGATGCGTTGCGCGGCTTGGGAGCGGTGGAGGATGCCAAAACGGCTCCGGCGATCCTGAAGATTTTTCCGAAGCTGGACACTGATGGCCAACGCGATGCGCTCACCACGCTGGCCTCGCGCGTGAGCTACGCCAAGGCGTTGATGGCGGCAGTGACCGCTGGCCAAGTGAAGGCCAACACCTTGCCCGCCGATACGGTGCGGCAGCTCCGCGCGCTGGGGCAAAAGGACATTAATGCCCAGCTCGACAAGGTGTGGGGCGTGAGCCGGTCCACGCCCGAGGCGAAGCTCGCGGAGATTGAGAAATACAAGAAGCTGCTCTCCACGCGCATCAGTGTGCCGGATAATCTTTCGAATGGTCGCGCATTGTACCAACGCACCTGCGCCCAGTGCCACAAGCTTTACGGCGAAGGCGGCGAGATTGGCCCGGACATCACGGGATCCAACCGCAACAATCTTGATTACTTGCTGCAAAACATAATCGATCCGAACGCGGACATTCCGAATGATTACCGAACGACCATCGTGCGCATGAAAGACAAGCGCGTGTTGGTGGGCGTGATCCGCCGGAGCGAAGGGCAATCGGTGACGCTGGCGACCGTGACTGGCTCGGTGACCGTGGCCAAGGGGGATGTGGAAGCCATCGAGCCTCAGAATTTCTCCATGATGCCCGAAGGCCTCGTGCTCGCTTTCAAGGAACGCGAACTACGCGACCTCATCGCCTACCTTCGCGGCACACGTCAGGTGCCTTTGCCGAAGAAAGACTAGCTAGAGTTTCGGCTGGAGAAATTCCTCCAACTTCACAGTGTCGGCGGCAAAGCAGCGGATGCCTTCGGCGAGTTTCTCGGTGGCGCAGGGGTCCTCATTGAGTTCCCAGCGGAATGTGGTTTCGGTGAGGTTTACTTTTTCATCTGCGCTGGCGTCGGCAGAATTTTCGGAGAGTTTGCGCGGGAGGTCTCCTACGGTGGCTTGGAGTTCCTCGAGGAGATTGGGGCTGATGGTCAGCAGATCGCAGCCGGCGAGTTCGGTGATTTCGCCGGTGTTGCGGAAGCTCGCACCCATCACCTCGGTGGCGTAATCGAATTTCTTGTAGTAGTTGTAAATGGCGGTGACCGATTGCACGCCGGGATCTTCGGCGGGGGCAAACTCGTTGCCGGTCTTGGCTTTGTGCCAGTCCATGATGCGGCCGACGAAGGGGCTGATGAGCTGCACGCCGGCCTCGGCGCAGGCGACTGCTTTGTAGAAGCTGAAGAGCAGCGTGAGGTTTCAGTGAATGCCTTCGCGTTCCAATTCCTCAGCGGCGCGGATGCCTTCCCACGTG
>CAZJRV010000287.1:0-3223 GCA_964548235.1 uncultured Verrucomicrobiota bacterium | reverse complement strand
GTCACCCGAAGGGCTTTATCGGCCTGCAAGTGCACGGCATTCGCAAGGGCACGGGTCCGTTCGAGGTGAGCTGGCGCAACATCGAAATCATTGAGCTGAAGTAGGAGTTCACATGAAAAAAATATTCCTGATCATTCTCATCGCGCTCGCCCCGCTGCTGTCTGCCGAGGACAAGGGATGGGTAACGCTATAC
The DNA here is from genome assembly GCA_964548235.1 of uncultured Verrucomicrobiota bacterium. Taxonomy (GTDB): domain Bacteria; phylum Verrucomicrobiota; class Verrucomicrobiia; order Limisphaerales; family UBA1100; genus JACNJL01. Next base: position 3,030 of record CAZJRV010000287.1, on the reverse strand, counting down.
AACGGCAAGGACCTCACCGGCTGGCAGACCACCGGCAATTGGCTGCCGCAAAAAGACGGTTCGCTGCTCATCAAGCCACGCCCCGGCGAACGCGGTTGGCAACGCTATAGTGCCTATCTCTGGAGCGAGAAAAAGTACAAGGACTTCGTGCTGCACGTGGAATACAAATACCCGCCCAAGGGCAACAGCGGCATTCACTTTCGCGTAGGCGACCTGAAGAACCCCGTGAACACGGGCATCGAGGCGCAGGTGCTGGATTCATTTGGCAAAAAGAAAGTGGGGCACCACGATCACGGCGGCATTATTCGCACCGTGGGTGCATCCAAAAACATGTCCAAGAAACCCGGCGAATGGAACACCATGATCGTCACCTGCAAAGGCCATCACCTCAAAGTACAGCTCAACGGTGAACAGATCGTGGACATCCAGCTCGACAAAACGCCGATGAAAGACCGCCCCCTTCAGGGCTACATCGGCTTTCAGGATCATGGCCAACCGAACAACCTCCACTTCCGAAACATCAAGATCAAGGAACTGAAGTGAGCGGCGCCGCACAGAATCCCCCCGCCAACATGCCGCGCATTACGCCGGCGGTTTACTACAACGACTCCGCCGCCGGTCTTGCCTTTTTGGAAAACGCTTTCGGCTTCAAGGTGATGGGGAGAATTTTCCCTTCAAAATCTTCCATAGTTTCTTCCAGCCAAATTTCTAAGGTTGAAGCTGAAGCAGGATCCCGTCGTTGAAGAATGTTTATTCCCTTCCGGATTTCGCCAATCAATAGAACGCTGATCCATAAATCATCTGAGCTGACTTGATCTATCCACGCCTGTACAGTCGGATGACCGCGATCCCGTTTGCGAAGCTCGGAAAGGACGTTTGTGTCCAGTAAATACATTTGTTAGTCCGAGAAATCAATTTCTCGCCCGTAATCCTTGGGGCGGGCAAAATCCTCGTCGGTACCGACATCGGGCATAGACATTAGATGTTCCTTAAAGGATTTCTTCAGCTCCGACTCTTTCCCATTTAAAACCGCAGCAAGAATCCGCCGGTGCTCTTCCTCAGCGGAGACTCCGTTTTTGGCGGCGCGTTCCTTAAGCTTTTGTGCCACTTCATCCTCGATGTTTCTGACGATTAACTGTGCCATTTGGGCAATATGCTATCATTGATAGCATGCTATCAATGATAGCATTTGTCAACCGTTGCTTCGGATGGATTGGTTGTGGTAGTCGCGCTCTCCGAGCGCTGTTGTAGACCGGCCCGTGGGCCGGGAACCCGGGCCAACGGCCAGGGCTACAGTGCCTCGAGCTTTTCGGCGGCGGATTCCCATTCGGGGGTGAGGGTGTCGAGGGTGGTTTGGGCTTGGGTGAGTTCGCGGTTGATGGTCATTGCTCTGCCCGGGTTGTCGTAGGTCTCAGGCTTCTCGAGTTCCTCGGTGAGCTGGGTGATTTGGGCCTCGGCGGATTGGATTTCTTTCTCGAGGCGTTGGATTTCCTTCTCGATGGTGCGGCGTTGGCGGCCGCGGACGTTACGGGCCTCGGCCTCGGCGCGTTTGCGGACGCGTTGGTCGCCTTTGCTGGCGGCGGGGGCGTTGGCGGGATTTGTGGCGACGGCAGGGGCACCGCCGGTGAGGCCGGCGCGGGCGGTTTCGGCGTGGGTTTTTTGCAAATAATAATCGTAGCCGCCGGGAAAGTTGCGCAGGCGGCCGGCGTTGACGTGGACGGTTTGGTCGGAAATCAATCGGATGAAATGAACGTCGTGGCTAATGAAGACGAGTGTGCCTTCGTATTGCTTGAGCGCGGTGATGAGGGCATCGATGCTGGCGATGTCGAGGTGCGTGGTGGGCTCGTCCATCAACAGTAGATTGGGCGGATCGAGCAGGAGCTTCACCAGCGCAAGCCGGCTTTTTTCGCCGCCGCTGAGGACGCCCACGCGCTTGAAAACGTCGTCGCCTCGAAACAGGAATGAGCCGAGCACCGTGCGGGCGTGTTCTTCAGTGAGGCGTTCTGGCGTGTCGAGCGCTTCCTCAAGCACGGTGGCGCTGGCGTTAAGCACGTCAACGCGGTTTTGTGAAAAGTAACCGCTCTTGCAATTATGACCGGGGAGATGCTGACCGGCCTGCGGTTTGAGCACACCGGCGAGCAGTTTTAATAGCGTCGATTTGCCCGCGCCATTGGGGCCGACGAGTACGGTGCGTTGGCCGCGTTCGATTTCGATTTCCATCCCGCGATAGACGACGTTGTCGCCATAGGCAAAGTCGATGTCCTTGAGCGTCAGCACGCGTTGGCCGCTGCGTTCGGGTTGCGGGAAGCGGAAGCCTTTCATCCGGCGCTCCTCGCCCTGCGGTGCATGCACCATCGCGGCCTTCATTCGATCGATTTGTTTTTGCTTACTCTTAGCTTGGGTAGCCTTGGTATTCTTCGCGCCGAAACGGGTGACGAATGTTTGCAGATGATCAATTTGGCGCTGTTGATTTTTGTGGGCGGCAAGTTGTTGGCTCTCGTGCGCATCGCGTTGCTGCAAAAACGAATCGTAATTTCCCGTCCAACGAAACAACCGTTCGCGACGAATCTCAAGGATACCGTGCACAAGTTGGTTTATAAACTCGCGGTCGTGGGAAATCATCAAAATCGCGCCGGGATAATTCTTTAGATAATCCTGCACCCAAATCAACGCTTCGAGGTCGAGATGGTTCGTCGGCTCATCGAGCATAAGTAAGTCTGGCTCCTGCACGAGCAAGCGGCCGAGATGCGCGCGCATAATCCAGCCGCCACTCATCTCGCGCGCTAGTCGGTCGTGATCACTGTCTCTAAAACTCAAGCCGGCGAGGATACGCTTGGCCTTTGCCTCGATTTGCGAGCCGCCCTTTTCGTTGTACAGATCGTACTCCTCCGGCTCCACGGTTTCGCCACGCTGGATTTTCCCGCGCGCGGATAAATATTCCGGCGAGAAGGACAGTGCGAGTTCCAGTACCGTCTCCTCCCCCACTGGCAAACTTTCCTGTGGCAAAAATCCGAGATCGAGGTTGCGCAG
>CAZJRV010000286.1:0-3228 GCA_964548235.1 uncultured Verrucomicrobiota bacterium | reverse complement strand
GGATAAAATTATGTTTGAAGGCGCGCACGTTCGCGGGGATATTGCCGCCATGGCGCTGGCTGATTCAGGCGGCGCATTACCCAACCGGGAATGAAAAAAATTCTCTTTGTCTGCACGGGCAACATTTGTCGTAGCCCGATGGCCGAGGGCTTTTTCTGCGAACTCACCAAGGAGCAGGGCGGCTTTGAAGCACTGTCGGCCGGTCTCGGCGCCATTGATGGCGCGTCGCCCAGCGTGCATTCGGTCACGGCAATGCAGGAGCTGGGCATCGACATCACTGACCAGCGCAGCGCGCAGATCACACCCGAAATGGTCGAGGAATCCGATTACATTTTCGGCCTCGCAAGCGGACACGTGGACAATCTCATCCGTTTTTTTCCACAGGCGCGCGAACGGATTTTTCTCCTGCGCGAATTCGTGGAGCATCTCCCAGCCGACCGCAAGGACATCGCCGATCCCATCGGCGGTGATTTGCAAATATATCAAACCTGCCGCAACCAGATCAAAGAGGGCATCGAGGCGCTCATTCCCTTTGTAAATCAAACTTCAATGACAACATCGGTAAAAAAAAATAACACCCTCGCCCTTGGCGCAGATCACGGCGGGTTCGCCCTCAAGGAATCTCTCCGCGCGCATCTCGAATCCCAGGGCATCCCAGTGCAGGATTATGGCCCGGCCAATGAAGACTCCTGCGATTACCCCGATTTTGCCCAAGCCGTGGCCCGCAGCGTGGCCAGCGGGCAACACGCGCGCGGCGTGCTCATTTGCAAATCCGGCGTGGGGATGAGCATGGCCGCCAACAAAGTTTCCGGAGTGCGCGCGGCGCTCATCGATGAACCAGGCACAGCGGTGCTCGCGCGCCAGCATAACGATGCAAATGTGCTTTGCCTTTCGGCAAACAAGACCGGTGCGGAGGCGGCCAAGGATATTTTGAAGTCATTCTTGGAGACAGACTTCGATGGCGGACGCCACGCGCGACGGGTGGAAAAACTGGAGCCGGATCGCCGCGTGGAAGTGGTGGACCCCGATGTGGACGAGGTATTGCGCCACGAGAAACAGCGCCAACAGGAAAACATCGAGCTGATCGCCAGCGAAAATTTCACCAGCCCCGCCGTGATGGAAGCGCAGGGCAGCACGCTCACCAACAAATACGCTGAGGGCTACCCCGGCAAGCGCTGGTACGGCGGCTGCGAACACGTGGACGTCGTGGAAGAGCTGGCCATCGAACGCGCCAAAAAAGTTTTTGGCGCGGATTATGTGAACGTGCAGCCGCATTCCGGCAGCGGCGCAAACATGGGTGTTTATTTTGCGGTGCTCAAGCCGGGCGATAAATTGCTCACCATGGATCTCAGCCACGGCGGCCATCTCACGCACGGCAACGCGGCGAATTTTTCCGGCAAGTTTTTCGAGATCGTCCACTACGGAGTGGGCAAGGACAACGAGCGGATTGACTACGATCAACTCGCCGCCACCGCCAAGGCGGAGAAACCATCGATGATCACCGTGGGCGCCAGCGCCTACCCGCGGCTCATCGATTTCGAGCGCATGGGAGAGATCGCCCGCGACTGCGGTGCAATGTTGCTTGCGGACATCGCGCACATTGCAGGGCTGGTCGCCGCCGGTTGCCATCCCAGTCCCGTGCCGCACGCGGATTTTGTCACCACCACCACCCACAAGACCCTGCGCGGCCCGCGCGGCGGGCTTATCATGGCCCACGAGGAATACGCCAAGGTGCTCAACAGCAACGTGTTCCCCGGCATTCAGGGCGGACCGCTAATGCATGTCATTGCCGCCAAGGCGGTTTGCTTGAAGGAAGCTCTTGCGCCGGAGTTCAAAGAATACCAACAGCAAATTATTTTGAACGCCAAGGCTCTGGCAGACGGTATGGAGAGGAACGGCTACCGATTGGTGAGCGGCGGCACAGACAATCATTTGCTGCTGGTGGACGTGCAAAGCAAGGGCCTCACCGGCAAGGAATGCCAGGAAGCGCTCGATGTAGCGGGTATCACGGTGAACAAAAACACGATTCCTTTTGAGACGCTTTCGCCCTTCAAAGCCAGCGGCGTGCGACTGGGCACACCGGCGGTGACCACCCGTGGTATGCGCGAAGAGGAGATGGAGGCCATCGCTGATATGATTGCCGAAGTGCTGGTGGATGTAAAAAATGTTGACGCCGCGCGCAAAGTCCGCCAGCGTGTCCGCGAACTGACCACGCGTTTCCCGCTTCCGTATTGACCTGCCGGGCGATTGCCCAGTTCCACATTCCCCGATTTCCCATCCCATGGCTGGGCGCACAAGGCGCGGGGCAAAAATTTTAATCCACACAAACCACACACGATATGCCCAGACCCGCAAATAAACCTGCAAACAAAAACCCCAAGCGCCGCCCAATGAAGCGCGGCCCACGCAAGCGCGGGGGCAGCAACATTCCCGAGGGCTTGCCGCGCGACGTGGAGGAACACGGCGAAGACCTCGCCGCGCTGGAGGAAGCCGATGGCGAAGAAATCCGCATGGGCGATCTCCAGCAAAAAGACATAGCCGAACTCAACGTGATGGCGAAGGAAATGGAGGTGGAAAACTTTGGCACGATGCGCAAGCACGAAGTCATTTTTCAAATCCTGCGCAAACACGCCGAGGATCGCGGCGTGCTCATTGCCGAGGGCGTGCTGGAAATTCTGCCCGAAGGCTTCGGCTTCCTGCGTTCGCCCTATTATAATTACCTGCCTTGCCCCGAGGATGTGTACGTGTCGCCCTCGCAAATCCGCCGGTTCGATTTGCAAACCGGCGACCAAATCCAAGGCCGCATCCGGCCACCCAAAGAGAAGGAGAAATTTTTCGCGTTGCTCAAGGTGGACGCCGTGGGCGAGGAAGATCCTGAAAAGGCAAAGGACAAAACCCATTTCGACAACCTCACCCCCTTGTTCCCCGACGAGCGGTTCCTGCTTGAAACAGAGCCGGACGAACTCTCCACCCGCGTGCTCGACATTGTGTGCCCCATCGGCAAGGGCAGCCGCGGCGTCATCGTCGCCCCGCCGCGCACGGGCAAAACCGTGCTGATGCAAAAGCTCGCCAACGCGGTGCTCAAGAATAATCCCGAGGCGTTCCTCATCATCCTGCTTATTGACGAGCGCCCCGAGGAAGTCACCGACATGCAGCGCACGTGCATCGGCGCGGAAGTCATCAGCTCCACCTTCGACGAGCCTCCCGAGCGCCACGTGCAAGTTGCCG
>CAZJRV010000285.1:0-3235 GCA_964548235.1 uncultured Verrucomicrobiota bacterium | reverse complement strand
ATCGAACAGAAACCCCAACGTGGCGATGAAGCAAATCAGCCATTGAGTGCGTGTGAGTTTTAGTTTGGGTTCGGAAGAAGAAGCAGAGTCAGCGCTCATGGGCGGTTTTTATGCCAATTATAGGCGACGGAAACAAGCTCAATTGTACGTGAGCGTACGATTTGGGGGAGGCGAAAGGTTTGCCTTGTTCGAGCCGGTTTGCTTTGCTGCGCGCGCATGCAGCGCCACGCAACCATTACTGTGATTGGCCGGGACAAGACCGGTGTGATCGCGCGTGTCACGAATTTTCTTTTTGAACAAAAGGCAAACATCGAGGCGCTGGAAGAGGCGGTCACGCGTGGGCAATTCAGCATGGTCATTCAAGCATCCTGGCGCGATGGGCAGCTCAAACCCGCCACGCTCAAGCGCGGCCTCAACGCGTTGGGCCGCGAATTGAATATGGAAATGCGCCTGCGCCTCACTGAGCCGGGACGTAAACTGCGAATGGCCATCATGGTCACGCGCGAGGCACCCTGCGCGGAAGCATTGCTGGCGGCCTTTCGCAGAGGCCAGTTGAAACAGGCCGAGCCGGTGGTGATGATCGGCAATCGGCCGGATCTCAAGGCGCTGGCGCATCAGCACAAGCTGCCCTTCGTGCATATCCCGTGGAACGACCGCGCGCGTGCGGAGAAAAAAGCGCTGCGCGTTTTGGAAACACACGAGGTCGATTTCGTGGTGCTGGCGCGGTTCATGAAAATTCTCTCGCCCGATTTTGTGTGGCGTTATAAGAACAAAATCATCAACATCCATCCTTCGCTGCTGCCGAGTTTCCCCGGCCCGCAAGCCTATCGCCAAGCCTACGAGCACGGCGTGAAAATTGCCGGGGTCACCGCGCATTTTGTGAGTATGCAACTCGATGAAGGGCCGGTCATTGCGCAGGAAAGTTTCCCCATTAAGTCCGGGATGACCCTCAAGCAAATCGTCGCTGCCGGCCAAAAGTGCGAGGCCAAGGCGCTGCTCAAGGCGGTGAAGATTTTCCTCACCAAGCGGCTGGACGTCCACTGGGGCGTGGTGAAAGAAGTGTAGTGAAAATTCTCTCGTGGAATGTCAACGGCTTGCGCGCCGTGCAGAAAAAAGGCTTCGGCGATTGGCTCCGCAAAGCGCGTCCGGACATCCTCTGCGTGCAGGAAAGTCGCGCATTGCCCGAGCAGGTGGAGGCCGATTGGCCGAAATCCTACGAAGCCCACTGGAATCCCGCAAAGAAAAAAGGCTACTCCGGCGTGATCACCTTCACCAAGCCTGAGCCGACAAGCATCAGGCGCGGCGTGAGCATTGCCGAGCACGATAATGAGGGGCGGGTGCTCACCACGGAGCACGATGATTTCTTTTTGGTCAACGTGTACGCCCCCAACGCGCAGCGCAGCTTGGCGCGGTTGCCATACCGGCAGAATTGGGATCGCGATTTTCTTGCATTTCTTAAAAAACTAGAGAAGCAAAAGCCGGTGGTCGCGTGCGGCGACTTCAACGTGGCGCACAAGGAAACCGATTTGACCCATCCGAAGGCCAACAAAAAAAATGCCGGATTCACTCCCGAGGAACGCGGAGGCTTTGATGCGTTTGTGGGCGCGGGCTTCATCGATACATTCCGCGAGTTTGAAATTTGCGGTGGCCATTACACGTGGTGGAGCAACCGCCTCAACGCTCGTGCCCGGAATATCGGCTGGCGGATAGATTATTTTTTGATTTCACCAAGCCTGCGCCCGCGATTGAAAAAGGCATTCATCTTGCCCGACGTGATGGGCTCAGATCATTGCCCGGTGGGGATTGAGCTTTCGTGTCAATGAATTGGGTGCTTCCAGATCGGCACTTTTTGTTTCATTTCGTCGATTAGGAATTGGCAGGCGGCGAAGGCCTCGGCTCGGTGTGGGGCGATGACTTCCACCCAAAGCGACGATTCGTTCACCGTAACCTTCCCCGTGCGATGGACGAGTCGGATGGATTCCACCGGCCACTGTTTTTCGATGTCCCCAAAAATCAAATCAAACTGGTGGCGGGCCATTGGCTCGTTGGCTTCGTAATCGATTGCGCGGATGGGGTTTTCGTCCTCGGTGCCGCGAACCACGCCGTGGAATGTCACCACCGCGCCCATCCCTTCGGTCATTATTGGGGGCGTTTCGACGATGGGGTCAGGGGAGATTATGAGTTGGGTTTTCATCCGCCTTGCACGGGAGGGAACAGCGACACTTCATCGCCATCGGCTAATTCAAAATCGTCCGTTAGGTAATCCACGCCAACGGCCTTGAGGGTGCTTATTTTCATTTCGGCGAGGGCAGGGAATTTTGCGAGCACTTTCGCGTGAGCATCAGCGAGGGTCGCATTATCTGGGAGGTCTAGCGTGGTCGTTTCGCATTCTGTGTGGTCACGAAAATACGACCAGAATTTCACGGTGACGGTCACGAATACACCTCTGGTTTCAGCACGCCGATGAAGGGGAGGTTGCGGTAGCGCTCGGCGTAATCCAGGCCGTACCCGATGACGAATTCGTCGGGCACCTCGAAGCCGACGTAATCGGCGGTGACCGGCTCGGCGCGGCGGGAGATTTTCTCGAGCAGGACGCAGGTCTTGAGGCTTCTGGGTTGGAGCGCGTTGAGCTTGTCGATGACGGCGCGGAGAGTCTTGCCAGTGTCGAGGATGTCATCGACGAGCAGCACGTCGCGCCCTTGGGCTTCGAGGCGGAGTTCCTTGGTGAAAACCAGTTCACCCGGCGTGGTGCCGCTGCCGTAGCTGGAGACGCCGATAAAATCCAGCCGCATCGGCAGCGCAATGTGGCGGACGAGGTCGGCAAGGAATGGCACAGTGCCGGTGAGCAGCGCGACGACCAGCAGATCCTTGCCGGCGAAATCCTGCTCGATTTGCGCGGCCAACTCCCGAACGCGCGCGGCAATCTCCGCTTCGCCGATGAGCACGCTTTGCACTTCATTGCGCAAATGCTCGGGAGGTGGCGTGGGGTTGGCCATCAAATGTGCTTTGAGTCGTCGTGGTCCTTTTCCGTGTAGCCGCTGTCCTGCCGCTGGAAGTTGACCTCGTTCTTTTTAATGTACGCCTCGAACACGTCATCCGCGCTCATCCCCAAAACTTGGGCGAGGCTGATGAGAAAATGAAACAGATCCACCACCTCCACACGCGCGTTTTGCTCGTCGAGTTTTTGATACTTGGCCCACCACTTCCATGGCACGCTGTCGGTCAGCTCGGCGAT
>CAZJRV010000284.1:0-3240 GCA_964548235.1 uncultured Verrucomicrobiota bacterium | reverse complement strand
TGGCCAAAAATTCCAAGCCAAATGATGCTCAATCCAAACCCAAAGGCTCGCCCGGCGATGTGTGGGGTGTGGAGACGGAAAACTTTTTGCAATCGCCCAAGGATCGCAACTTCCGCCCGACCGATTTTGAGATCGCCGGCGATGGCGCGATGTATATTTCCGATTGGCAAAACATCATCATCGGTCACATGCAACACAACGTGCGCGACCCCAGCCGTGACCACGAGTATGGCCGCGTGTATCGTATCACCCACGAGGGCCGCAAGTCGGCCCCGCGTGTGAAGGTGGACGGCCAGCCGATCGCCAAGCTGCTGGATCTCTTGAAGGAACGCTGGAACCTCACCCGTCACCGCGCCCGCATTGAGCTGAGCGAGCGCGACACCAAAGCAGTGATGACCGAGCTGACCAAGTGGACCAAACAATGGGACCCCAAAAAACCGGAGCACGCCCATCACCTGCTCGAGGCGCTGTGGCTGCATCAACAGCACAATGTGAAGAACGAGAAGCTGCTGGAAACTGTGCTCGCTTCCCCCGTGCAGGATGCCCGCGTGGCGGCCGCCACAGTGAAACAGTTCTGGACCACCTCGCCTTCGGCCAATAACAAGGTGGAGCCGGTCAAACCGGTGATCGTCAAGAAATCCGGTATCCTGTCGGACACGCCGCAGTTGACCACCATACGCATTGGCACGTTGATGGAGCAGATGAAGTACGACACCACCGAGCTCACCGTGAAGGCCGGCAAAAAAATTAAGCTCACCTTTGCCAACCCGGATTATCTTCCGCACAACATCGTGCTCGTGCAGCCCGGCAAGCTCGAGGCCGTCGCCCAAGCCGCCATCGCCATGGGCGCGGAAGGCTTCAAGGCCGGCTTCGTGCCCAAGAGTGACGACATCATCTGGGGCAGCAAACTCATCGATCACGGCAAGGAACAGGTCATCGAGTTCACCGCGCCCAGCAAGCCCGGCGATTACCCCTACGTCTGCACCTTCCCCGGCCACCACATCCTGATGCGCGGCGTGCTGACGGTAAAGTAAATCATCCCACAATCACAACCCGTTCACCCCGCAAGCCCACCAGGCTGCGAAGTGAATCTTTTGTTGCGCCAATTAAAACGGCGTATACAATCAGTTGCACGCCTTATGAAAACGCTATCTCACACCCGTCGTCATTTCCTGCAAACCGCAACCTTCGCCGCCGTGGCGGCGCCCACTGTCGTGCCCAGCTCCGTGCTTGGGCGCGTGACGGTGGCTCCGAGCAATCGCATCACCGTGGGGCTTACCGGCGCGGGCAGTCGTGGAACGGGCGTGATGAATTCGTTTCTGCGCGAGGCAGATGTGCAGGTCATTGCCACTTGCGATGTGTATGAAACCCACGACGGAGGCGGACGGAACCGCAAGCTCGGCCGCAAGCCGGCTGCCGAGGCGGTTGGCAAAAAATATGGCGGCAAGCCTTGCGACACACACGCCGACTTTCGCGAGCTTTGCGCGCGGAAGGATCTGGATGCGGTCATCGTTGGCACGCCCGACCATTGGCACGCGCTGCAAACGCTCGAGGCGTTGCGCAATGGCAAGGATGTGTACTGCGAGAAACCCGTGACGCATTTGTTTGCCGAGGGCGTGGCGGTGTACAAGGAGGTGGCGAAACAAAAGGCGATTTTCCAAACCGGCTCGCAACAGCGCTCGGACCGCCGCTTCCGGCACGCGGTGGAGGTGGTGTTGAATGGTGTGCTGGGCAAGGTGAAGACCGTCGAGGTCGGCCTGCCGCGTGGACACGACAAGGACAATGGCGACTCCACCCAGCATGATTTTTCCAAGCGCGCGGACTTCCAGCAATGGACCGGCCCCTCGCCGATGCTGCCCTACGTGGCCGCCCGCCACCACTGGCACTGGCGCTGGCACCTCGCCTATGGCGGCGGCCAGTTGATGGACTGGATCGGCCATCACAACGACATCTGCCACTGGATGCTCGGCGAGGACAATGGCGGCCCAATGCGCGTGGAGGCGAAAAATTTCCGGCGCAGCACCGCCAAGAGTTACGACAGCCCCACCACGTACGAGGTGCATTGCGAATACAAAAAGGGGGCCGACACCATCCGCACCAGCATCGGCTCGCACAATCGGATGGGCGTGAAAATCACCGGCGAAGACGGTTGGGTGTACGTCACCCGCGGCCGCGTCGAGGCCTCCAATCCCGCGTGGGCCAAGCTGGATTTCAAACCCGGCAAAGTGAAGGCGTACGCCTCGCCCGGCCACACGCGCAACTTCCTCGACAGCATCAAGAGCCGCAAGCCGGCCATTTGCCCCGCCGAGACCGCCCACCGCTCCATCACCCCCGGCCACCTCGGTTACGTTTCCAATACCCTCGGCCGCGCGCTGAAATGGGACGCAAAGAAGGAGCAAATCATCGGCGACGCAAAGGCGAATGGGTTGTTGAACGAGCTGGGTTACCGGAAACCGTGGAGCCTTGGATGAGCGCTGCTGCTGCGCCCCTCACACTTGCCGGACAACACGCGTACCACAACGAACCGTTCCCGCTCGCGCTCCAGGTCGAAGTGGGCTCCATCGAGGAATGCTGCGAATGGCTTGGTGAAAACGCCGACGATCTGGAAGCCAAAGCCGCTTGGCACGGTGCCGTGCTGCTGCGGGGATTGCCGCTGGTCACGCCGGAGGATTTTGATGCCGCTGTTGCTACCTTCGATTTCCCGAATTTCTCGTACGCCGATTCCCTCTCCAACGCCTACCGCATCAACTACACCCCGCGCGTTTTCTCTGCCAACGAAGCCCCGCCCGAAGTCACTATTTTTCTGCACCACGAAATGGCGCAGACGCCATCGCCGCCCGCTAAATTGTTTTTCTTTTGCCAAAGCGCCCCCACCACCGGCGGCGCCACACCCATCTGCCGCTCAGATATTTTGTGGGAAAAACTAACCGAGCAACTTCCCGAATTCGCCAACAACTGCAAAAACAAGGGATTAAAATACTCAAACGTCATGCCCGCCGAGGCCGATGAGGAATCCGGCATGGGCCGCAGTTGGCAGAGCACCTTCAGTGCTGACACCCGCGAAGCCGCAGAGGCGCGCATGACTGCCCTCGGCTACACATGGGAATGGCAACCCAACGGCGACCTCCGCGCCACCACGCCTGTACTGCCCGCCGTGCGCGATCTGGGCGATGGCCGCAACAGCTTTTTCAACCAACTCATCGCCGCCTTCAACGGCTGGAAAGACACCCGCAACGATCC
>CAZJRV010000283.1:0-3245 GCA_964548235.1 uncultured Verrucomicrobiota bacterium | reverse complement strand
GGATGCCCGGCATCCAGGGCTTCGGAAAGCGCATGAACGAAAAGCAACGGGAGATGGTGTATGAGGCCCAGTACAACGGCCCGATGGATGCCATTCAGGCGGCACTCACCAAGGCCCTAGTGGCTAGGTTTGGTAATGACCGCCCCGTGATGATCCAAATGGGGGCCAACCAGTTGGTCTACCAAGTGGGTGGTGGAGGAGGAAACGCGGCAGTCCCAGCCAAACCCGCCCCCTAACGCGGGCACCCAACCCTGAATAGCCCAAACAACAATCCACCGATCCCAAACCCGCCCTTTTTTCAAGCGGCCCCATCCTGGGGGCTTGTGTTTTGCCAAAATAATTACAATCATTCGGAAGATTCACGCCGCAAACGCGAACTGTATAGTGAGGTGCGCTGTGCAGAAGTCCCTCGCCCAACCCATGCCCAAGCGCAAAACGCCCCGGTCTAAATCAGCCAAGCCATCCAAACCCGTGGCTCACACCCCGTTGGCGCTGTGTGACAAGCTGATTCCCACCCAAGCCCGCCGCCAGCAACTCGAACTCATCTGCCAAGCCCTCGAGCCCCTGCCCGATGCCGTTTCCATCACCGACCCCAAGCAAAACCGCCTCCTCTACGTCAACCCCGCCTGGCAAAAACTCTTCCACTACACCCCTGCCGAAGTCCTTTGTCGCCAGCCACGCATCCTCAACCTCTTCGACGAATCCGACCAACTCATCGACACCATCATCGACGCCACCCGAAACGGTGGCTGGGCCGGACGCGTCCTTAATCAGGACAAACACCAGCGCATCTTCCCCGTCCAACTCCGCACCCGCCGCCTGCTTGACCCCCGCCAAAAACTCATCGGCCTCCTCGGCATCAGCACCCCCGACCGCCCCCCCGCCCTTGGCCCCGAACAAATTCAAGCCATCATCGACGCCCAAACCGCCGCACTCCACCAAACCCTCGGGCAAACTAGCGACCAACCCCAGCCACTCGCCCTCGATCCCCAACCCAGCAAAGCCCCCAACCTCAAGCTCCTCTCTGCCCGTGAGCGCGAAGTCTTCCTCTTAATCGGCCATGGCCTTACCGCCGCCCAAATCGCCGAGCGCCTGCACCTTTCCGTGCACACCATCCACGCCCACCGCGCCAACCTCCGCGCCAAGCTCGACCTCCCCGACGCCACCACCCTCACCTACTGGGCTATCCACTGGGCAGACCAGGGTGGTCTGCAGTAATAATGGCGCCCCCTGCAGGGTAGCGAATTTGACTAATAAATAGAGTTTTCAACTACAGTAATAAATTGGGTGTTTTGTTAGGTTTTTGTTTAAGCCTCGATATCCGCTTGGGACAGTTATGCCTTTGTGGATGGAGGGGTATAGCTAAACCCCGATCAAATAATGAAAAAAATCATACATAAAACAGCATGTTTGTTCCTGCTCACTGGCGTTGTCGCGGTCATGACCGGTTGCGGCTCCGTGGGTGGCAATCAGGAAATGATTGTCTTCTTTCAGGAATGGAAGACGAAAAACCCGGAAGCTCCCGAGTGGAGTTCCGTGGGTGACGCCGACATCGACAAGATTGGCGAGAAGGTCGTCAACGGCTTGGCGGTTGCCAAGTGGACAAAGCTCAATGCCTTGGCCGGCAGTTCTACCGGCGTGGAGGGCGAGCAGGATTATTGGGCCGTTCAGCGCGCCATCGCCGCCAAGCAGGATGAGGCGGAGAAAGAAAAAGACGCTGACCTTGATGACGCAGAGGTCAGCGATCTGGTTGCCACGGCACTTGCCGACTTCACACCGGAACAACGGGCCAACTTTGTGAAAATCAAGACAGCCCGCGCGGAGGCAACTAGTGCCTATGCCGATTGGGGCGGAGGCATCGCCAGCGATCTGCCTGCGATCATCAGTGCGGCTGTTTCACTAAAAGAAAAATTCGAACAGGAAGGCGATTACCTGACCAAGATCAAGATGGTCGGGGCCGTTGGGAATATTCTAGAATCCATTGGAGAAATTAGTGATGCCAACAAGGGCATCGAGTGGCTTCAGGCTCGTGAAGAGTTGATTCAACAACACGAGGCAAACCTAAAATCCGGAAACTAATAACTGAATAGTGTAACCAATCCCCCGGCGCGGTTGCGCCGGGGGATTTCCCTCTACCAATATCCTCAACCCACACGTACCAAAAAATGACCCTATGAAAACCCAAATCATCATATTGTGCAGCTTGGCCTTTGTCCTAGCCACCGGCTGCGGAACCCCGAAACTCAAGGCAAAGCCAACGATTGCCGGCATCGTCAGAACCGGCGAAGGCGCTGGTAAATTGGCGAAGGGCAGGTTCAGGCTGCCTCAGAATTATGAACAGGACCGGGCGTTCCGGAAAATGAAGCTGTTCTCCTCCTATTCCAGAGGAAGTGTTGCGGCTGATAGCAAACAAGTCAGCCAAGATGAGTTGGCAAATGTGAGCACCTTCTTGCAGGCCAAGATGGGCTACATCAAGCGGTTTGAAGTGTGGGCTCGGCACAATGACGGGGGATTCGTCATGGCTTCAGAACTGGCGGATATTGGGGAAGTCGAACTCAAGGGCCAAGACATCGAACCAGCGGGGTTGGATTTGGTCCAGTCTGCACGCCCGGTTTTGGCCAAGACAATTGAGCAGCTTTCCGGTGGTCAAGTTCATATCCACTATGCAGTGACATTGATCGTCGAAATCAAGGATGCGAATCATAAGCAAATTGGCCGCCCCTTGACCTACGTTGGGAATGCCAAGGCAACCGGCTTTATTGACATCAATACCGGCAGGATTACCGCAGGCCAAACAGGCAAAGAAGAAGGGGTGATCATCCAAGCCGCGTGCATGGATGCCTTGAAGCGGTATATGGGCGGCATTGCCAATGAATTCCCAGTGTCCGGTAAAATTACCGGCATTTCGCGCCTAGATTCTAACCGGATGCAAGTTGACAAGGGCGTGGAACAAGGGCTTGGCGAAGGAACCCAACTTTGCATCTGGATCAGGGATGCTGGGACGGCATTTCCCTTGGCCTATGCCACGGCGGAGCCGGGTGAAAACACCTCTGCCTTGGTGGTATGGCGGTGGAATGACCAAAATGAGGCGGTCAAAGCCCTTGTAAATGAGATCAAGTCACCCGGTTGGATCGGTAAACCAGGCAATGAAATCTTTGCCACCAGTGTTGGCATGCCTTTCCCTCCCGAATGGGGAGGGGAATAGGACATAAATACCGCGCAGTTTATGGGCGCGGCAATGGGTT
>CAZJRV010000282.1:0-3246 GCA_964548235.1 uncultured Verrucomicrobiota bacterium | reverse complement strand
CGGGGACGTGAACGCTGTGGAAGTCATTGAGCATGTGGCGGCTGCATTTGCTAAAATTAAAAACAAACCCACGCCGCCCGTGTTATTGCCAAATTAACCGCGCCAAACCGCCCCGCGCGAAGTCATTGAGGAAGCCCCCATTCAGCTTGGCCATTTTCATTACTCGTGGCACGTGCCCGACGTGCGCCATCCGGATATGCCCGCGTTGGACGTGCTGGCCACGCTGCTGGGCAACGGCCGCAGCAGTCGGTTGTATCAAAATGTGCGCGAGAAAAAAGGCCTCGTGAACAGTGCCGACGCGTGGACTTACACCCCCACCCAAAGCGGCCTATTCGGCATGAGCGCGGTGGTGAATGCCGATAAATTTGAAGGCGCGCGCGAAGCGTTGTTGGAAGAACTCGATCAGCTCAAGTCCGCTCAAGTGGAGCCCGCGGAACTCAACAAAGTGATGAAGCAATTCATCTCCGCCACGCTCGCCACGCGCAAGACGATGGAAGGCCAGGCGCAAAACCTCGGCGACTGCTGGATTTCCGTCAACGACCTCGACTTCTCCGATCGCTATCTCGACAGCGTCCAACGCGTAAAACCGCGCGACGTCTGTCGCGTGGCAACCGAATATTTGCACGAAGATAACCGCACGCTCTACGCCCTGCTGCCCACCGGCGCAACCCCCGTGGTGCCCCGCGCGGCAGTGAAGCACGCGCAGCATCCCATCCAAAAATTTGAACTCCCCAACGGACTGCGCCTGTTGTTGAAGGAAGACCACCGCCTGCCCTTCGTGCAAATGCGCGCGCTCTTCCAAGGCGGTGTGCTCGCCGAGAAAATGGGCAACAGCGGCATCACCCAGCTCATGGCCAAGCTGCTCGTGAAAGGCACCGCCAACCGCACCGGCCAGCAGATCGCCGAGCAAATCGAATCCGTCGGTGGCGGCATCGATGCCTACGGCGGCAACAATTCATTCGGCGCATCGCTCGAAGTGCTCAGTGGCGACACCCTGCTCGGGCTGGAATTGCTCGCCGATGTGTTGCTGCAACCCTCATTCCCCGAGGCCGCGATGGAGCGCCAGCGCGTGGTGCAGCACGCCGCCCTCAAGGCGCAACAGGACAAACTGCTCCAAGGCACCTTTCGGCTGATGCGCGAAACGCTGTTTGGCGGACAAGGCTACGGGCTCGACACCCTCGGCACCGAGGCATCGCTCGACAAAATGTGCGCGGGCGATCTCTCCGCCTTTCATCAAAAACTCACCGTACCCAACAACGCCGTGCTCGCCATTTTTGGCGACATCAAAACCAGCGACATCCGCGCCGAGGTGGAAAAAACCTTCGGCCTTTGGCCCGCCGGCAATGGGTTCCGCGTGCCAAAATTCATTCCCTCGGGCGAAGGCATGCGCCGCGTGGAACAGGTGCGCGACAAGGAACAAGCCGTCGCCGTGCTCGGCTATCGCGGCTGTTCATTTTTCGATGAGGACCGCTACGCGCTCGAGCTCATTGGCGAAGCGTGCAGCGATCTCGGCAGCCGCCTCTTTCTGCGCATCCGCGAAGAGCTCGGCCTCGCCTATTACGTGGGCGCGCAAAGCCATCCGGGATTTACCGAGGGCCACTTTTCATTCTACGCCGGCACCTCGCCCGAACAACTTGAGCAAGTGGAAAAAGAACTGCTCGCCGAAGCCGCCAAGCTCCGGCAAGACGGCCTTACCGATGACGAACTTCGCCGCGCCAAGGCCAAGGTCATCGGCCAGAAGAAAATCGCCCGCCAAGACCTCGGCGGCCTCGCCACCATGACCGGCCTTGATGAATTGTACGGCCTCGGATTTGAGTCCAGCGACAAGGACGACGAAAAATACGAGTCCATCACGCGCGCCCAAATTGAAGCCGCCGCTCAAAAATACCTCCGCCCCGGCCAATGTGTTATGGCCGTGACGCATCCCTAGAGTTGTTCTGGCGGGGTTGACTCCCGCGAAATCGTGTGCATCATTTGCGGATGCAATCCAATCTTTCACCAATTGTAAAATTGGCGGCGGCATCGGCTGTCCTATTAATCATGAATGCCTGCACCTCCATTTCCGGCCCCAGCACCGGCACCGTTAAACAAGCCGACTTTGGAAACACTAAGGCCGGCGAGGCCACCACACTCTTCACGCTCACAAATCCAAGTGGCATCACGGCAAAGGTGACCAATTATGGCGCCACGCTGGTGGCTCTTGAAGTGCCCGATAAGGATGGCATTTTGGCCGATGTGGTAAACGGCTTCGACAACGTGGCCGGTTACGAGGGTGACGGCAACCAGTACTTTGGCTGCACCACCGGCCGCGTGTGCAACCGTATCGCCAAGGGCAAGTTCACCCTCGATGGCGTGGAGTACACGCTGGCTACCAACAACGAACCCAACCACCTGCACGGCGGCGGCGACAAAGCCATTAGCAAACAGGTTTGGACGGGGACGCCTGTGGCAGGACAGGCTGCAGTGGTATTTACCCTCACTAGTCCCGATGGCGAGGAGGGGTATCCCGGCAACCTCAGCATGAAGGTGACCTACACGCTCACGGACGAAAACGAGCTGCGCATTGACTACGAGGCCACCACGGACAAGGCCACGCCGGTGAACCTCACCAACCACGCCTATTGGAACCTCGCCGGTGCGGGCAGCAGCACGGTCTTGCACCACGAGCTAACGCTCAACGCTGATCAATACACGCCTACTGATGACACGCTCATTCCCACCGGCGACATCGATCCAGTGGTCGGCACTGCGCTCGACTTTCGCACCGCCCACGTTATTGGCGACCGCATTCCTGACAAGGACGCCACTCAGACGGACGAGGCCAAGACGGCCACACTCGGTTACGACCACAATTTTGTGCTCAACGGACGCGCCGGTTGCCATCGTTTTGCCGCGCGCCTCAAGGATCCCGGCAGCGGCCGCGTGATGGAGATTTACACCGACCAACCCGCCATCCAGTTTTACAGCGGCAACTTTCTCAAGGCCCAAACCGGAAAGGTCAACCGTGCCTACGCTTTCCGCAGCGCGCTCTGCTTGGAATCCCAGCACATCCCCGACTCCGTCAATCACCCCCAATTCCCAAGCACTATTTTGCGCCCGGGCGATACATACCGCACCACGACTGTCCACAAATTTAGCGCGGAATAGATTTTGTGAATCTGCTTGCCGCTGGTTTGTGGCGGCGGCATTATCGGCGCGTCAGGGCCCATGGAATGTGGGCTTGCGAACTCCGCCAGGGCCGGAAGG
>CAZJRV010000281.1:0-3262 GCA_964548235.1 uncultured Verrucomicrobiota bacterium | reverse complement strand
GCCCGTATGATCGCACCATCTTTTTCACTGACCGCTCGCTTTATCGCCCCGGCCAAACGGTGGAATACAAAGGCCTCTGCATTCACGTCGATCAGCACAACGACAACTACCGCACCATTCCGAATTCATTCGTGACGGTCATATTCCGCGATCGCAATGGCAAAGAGGTTTCCCGCCAGCAACACCGAGCCAACGATTACGGCTCGTTCAGCGGCAAGTTCACCGCACCGCGCGACCGCGTGCTGGGCCGCATGAGTTTACAGATAACCACCGGCCCACGCGGCAATGCGTCCATCAATGTGGAGGAGTACAAGCGGCCAAAATTCCAAGTGGAACTCGAGGCCCCGAAGACAGCCGGCAAACTCAGCGGCGAAGTCGCTCTCATTGGCAAGGCCACCGGCTACACCGGCGCGGCTATCAACGATGCGAAAGTCAAATGGCGCGTCGTGCGCGAGGTGCGTTACCCCATCTGGTGGGGCTGGCATTATTGGTGGCGCCCGATGCCGCAAGGCAAAAGCCAGGAAATCGCCCACGGCACGGCCACCACCAAGCCGAATGGCGCGTTTGATGTGAAGTTCATCGCCAAGCCGGACCTCAGCGTCGCGGCCAAGGATGAGCCGACTTTCCGTTACACGATTTACGCGGACGTCACCGATACCACCGGCGAGACCCGCAGTGACAGCCATTCCATCAATCTCGGCTACACCGCGCTGAAGGCCAGCGTATCCGCCACGGACTGGCAGGAGCAAGGCAAGGCCACCGCCATCAGCATCAGCACCACCTCGCTCGATGGTATCGGACAGAAAGCCGAAGGCACGCTGAAGCTCTACGCCTTAAAGCAACCCGCCAAGGTGGAGCGCGCCAAGTTGGTGAACCCGCGCCACGTGATGCCCCATCGTCACGGCCGGTTTGCGCCGGAGTTTGTGCCGCAACCGGATGAGTCCAACGTCAACTCGTGGGAACTCGGCAAGGTAATTGCCGAGAAAGGCTTCACCACCGACGACAGCGGCCAGGCCAGCTTCAACTTCGCACTGAAAGAAGGCGCCTACCGCGTCATCCTCGAAACACAGGATCGCTTTGGCAAAAAAGTCACCGCCCGCGCGCCCATCCAAGTACTCAACCCGCAAGCGGCGAAGCTGAAAATCCGCGTGCCGCACGTGCTCAAATCCCCCACGTGGAGCGTGGAACCGGGCAACGAGTTTATGGCACTCTGGGGCAGCGGCTATAGCGAGGCCCGCGCGTTTATCGAAGTCGAACATCGCCGCAAGATTCTCCAAAGTTTCTGGACCGAGCGCGGCCTCACGCAATTCGCCATCAAACAGGCGGTGAACGAGGCCATGCGCGGCGGCTTTACGCTGCACGTGACGATGGTGCGCGAAAACCGCGCGTACCTCAGCAGCCGCAAGATCAACGTGCCGTGGACGAACAAAAATCTCACCGTGAAGTGGGAGCATTTCACGGACAAACTGCAACCAGGCCAAAAGGAAAAATGGACCGCCGTCATCAGCGGCCCCAACGCCGAGAAAGCCGTCGCCGAAATGGCCGCGGTGCTCTACGACGAAAGCCTTGACCAATTCAAACCGCACCAATGGCAGCAGGCCTTCGGCGTGTTCCGTCAGGACTACGCCCGCTTGAGCCAGCGTTTTGAAAACAGCGCCAAAAACCTGAACCACCTGCACGGCCAATGGACCCGCCGCAGCCACCGAAACATCAGCCACAACTACCGCAGCTTCCCGCGCGAGATTACCGCCAACCTTTATGGCTATGGTTATTATGGTGTTGCGAAATCAGCGTCTTTCGCACGCGGCAGGCCCATGGCAAACATGGCGGCCGGTGCCCCCGGCGGATTTGGTGGCGGCGAAGGTGCCCCTGCCCCGCAAATGGCGATGCGCAAGGGCATGGCCGAAGCCGATGGCGCAGTGATGGAATCCGCCGGCGCCGGACGCGCCGATGACGCCGCGGACAAAAAACGCGACCGCGAAAACAAGGGCGGTGCCGACGGCGCTTCACAAGGCTCGGATCTTTCCAAGGTGGCCGCGCGCAAGAACCTCAACGAGACGGCCTTCTTCCTGCCGCACATTGTGGCCAATAAGGACGGCGAAGTGCGTTTGGAGTTTGAGATGCCCGAGGCGCTCACCAAATGGAAGTTTATGGGCTTCACGCACGACAACGAGTTGCGCAGCGGCTTTCTCACCGACAGCACGGTCACTGCCAAGGACATCATGGTGCAGCCCAACCCACCGCGCTTCGTGCGCGAGGGCGATCAACTGGAGTTCACCGTGAAGGTCACTAACATGACCGACGAGGAACAAACCGGTCAGGTGCGGCTCACTTTCGCTGACGCGCTTACCAAGGATTCCGTTGATGACCAGCTTGGCAATGCTGATCTCGACCAGAAGTTCACCGTGCCCGCCAAGCAAAGCAAGACCTACAGCTGGCGCATCAACGTGCCGGACGACCTCGGCTTCGTCACTTACAAAGCCGTGGGCGGCACGGACACCGTGACCGATGGCGAGCAAGGCTTTTTGCCCGTGCTCAGCCGCCGCATCTTTGTCACCGAAAGCCTGCCGCTCCCCATTCGCGGGCCGAAGGCGAAAACATTCAACTTCGACAAACTCGTTGGCTCCGGCGCAAGCGACACTATCAAGCACGAGCGTTACACCGTGCAGATGGTTTCCAATCCCAACTGGTACGCCGTGATGGCATTGCCGTATCTGATGGAGAGCCCGCACCCGAGCACCATGACCACCTTCACCCGCTTATACGCCAACGGCCTCGCGCGCCACATCGCCAACAGCGATCCGCGCATCCGCGGCGTGTTCGACAAATGGCGCAACACGCCCGCGCTCGATAGTCCGCTGGAGAAAAATCAGGACCTCAAATCGGTGATGCTCGACGAAACCCCGTGGCTGCGTCAGGCGAAAAACGAAAGCCAGGCGCGCCGCAACGTGGGCATCCTCTTCGAGGACAAACGCCTGACTGCCGAAACGCAAATGGCAATCCGCAAGCTGCGCGAAACCCAGTTTGCCGACGGCGCATGGCCGTGGATGCCCGGCGGACGCCCCAGCGATTACATCACGCTCTACATCACCACCGGCTTTGGCCGGATGCGTGCGATGAATGTCGATATCGATGCGAACATGGCCATCAAGGCCGTCAACCGCCTCGACAACTGGATCCATCGCACCTACCTCGAGATCAAAAAACACGGCAACCTCGAGAGCAACAATCTGTCCTCAATGATTGCGCAGTATCACTACTG
>CAZJRV010000280.1:0-3276 GCA_964548235.1 uncultured Verrucomicrobiota bacterium | reverse complement strand
CACCAAGCTGGACATCCCGATGAAGGCCAACGCCGATGCAGCGGTGGAGAACACGCCGTCCATCGAGAAAATTCTGGTCGTCCAGCGGACCGGCGCAGAGGTGGCGATGACCGAGGGGCGCGATGTGTGGTGGCACGAGGCGTGCGCGGCGGCTGATCCGGTTTGCCCGGCGGAACCGATGGGCGCGGAGGATCCGCTCTTTATTTTGTACACCTCCGGCAGCACCGGCAAACCCAAGGGCGTGCTGCACACCACCGGCGGTTACCTCGTGTACGCAGCCACGACGCATCATTACATTTTCGATTATCATCCCGGCGATGTTTACTGGTGCACGGCCGATATCGGCTGGGTCACCGGTCACTCGTACATCGTGTACGGCCCAATGGCCAATCGCGCCATCACGATGATGTTCGAGGGCGTGCCGAACTACCCGGACCACGGCCGCTTCTGGGAAATCGTGGCCAAGCACAAGGTGAACATTTTTTATACCGCGCCGACGGCGTTGCGCGCGTTG
Source organism: uncultured Verrucomicrobiota bacterium (assembly GCA_964548235.1). Lineage (GTDB taxonomy): Bacteria > Verrucomicrobiota > Verrucomicrobiia > Limisphaerales > UBA1100 > JACNJL01. The sequence goes on along the minus strand of CAZJRV010000280.1, from coordinate 2,762 downwards.
ATGAAAGAGGGCGACGACTGGCCGAGCCAACACGATCTCTCCAGCTTGCGCCTGCTCGGCACCGTGGGCGAGCCGATCAAGGAACCGGAATGGAATTGGTACCACAAAGTCATCGGCAAAGAGCAATGCCCAATTGTTGACACGTGGTGGCAGACGGAGACCGGCGGCATTCTGATTTCGCCGCTGCCGGGAGCGACGCCCACCAAACCGGGCAGTGCCACCTTGCCGTTCTTTGGCGTAAAACCTGCGCTAGTGGACGACGAAGGCAACGTCATCGAGGGCAACGGTGTGTCTGGCAATCTGTGCATGCTTGAGCCGTGGCCCGGCCAAATGCGGACGGTGTACGGCGATCAACAGCGGTTTTTTGACACGTACTTTGCGCGGTTTCCCGGCAAGTATTTCAGCGGCGACGGCTGCAAACGCGATGAGGACGGTTACTACTGGATCACCGGCCGCGTGGACGACGTCATCATCGTCAGCGGCCACAACCTCGGCACAGCTGAGATCGAAGGCGCCATCGGCGGCCATCCGGCTGTGGCCGAGGCGGCAGTGGTCGGCTACGAGCACGACATCAAGGGCAACGCTATCTATGCCTACGTCACCTTGAAGACCGGAGAGGAAATCACCGACACGATGACCGCGGAAATCGTGAAGCAAGTCCGTGCCGACATTGGCCCGCACGCTTCGCCAGAGAAAATTCAATTCACGCCCGGCCTCCCCAAGACGCGCAGCGGCAAAATCATGCGTCGCATTCTCCGCAAAATCGCCGAGGGCGACACCGACAACCTCGGCGACATCAGTACGTTGGCCGATCCGGCAGTGGTGGAGTCGCTGGTGGCGGGCAGGGTGGAATGATTTTTTTGAACCGCCAAGACTCAAAGACGCCAAGTTTTTAAATATGGTTTTCCTTGGTGTCTTTGCGCCTTGGCGGTTCATCCCTCATTCCCATCGTGTGAATGTCTAAACCTTGCACCGCCTTCACCGTCGCCCTACTTTCGCGGCGATGAAATGGCTGCCATTTGAGTTTGCGCTGGCGCTGCGGTATTTGCGGCCCAAACGCACCTCGGTTTCCTTCATCACACTCATCTCGGTGGTGGGAGTGATGCTTGGCGTGGCCGTGTTGATCATTGTCACCTCGGTCTTCTCAGGCTTTCATTTGCAGTTGAAGAAATCCTTTTTCCAATTCTCGGCCGACCTCACCGTGCGCTCATTGGAAGGGCCGATTGTGGAACACGAGGCACTCTCCGATCGCTTGGCCAAGGTGCCCGGCGTCACCGGTGTGTCGCCGATCATTGGCGGCAAAGTGATGATGGAGACCGATCCCGAAATCGGCGCGCCGGCGTTTGATGCACCGGTATTGCTCGGCGTGGATCCGGAGCGGATGAAGACTGTCAGCCAAGTGCCGGATAACCTTGAGGCGGGCGAGTTTAACCTGCGCGGCAATCGGCTGGTGATTGGCTACAACTTCGCGCGGATGGATGGCGAGTTTCGCTTGGGCGTGGGTGATCGCGTGCTCATTCACTCGCCCAAGAGCATCCAGGAAATGCGTGAATCACGCGAGGGCGATGGCGATATTGGAATCCTGCCCGAGGAATACATTGTCGTGGGCGTGTTTGATGCCGGTCAAAAGGACCTCAACGATTTCATGTTTTGCAGCCTCTACAACGCGCAGGATTTGTACGGCCTAGAGGAGGGCGCAAGCGCGTTGTGGCTGGAAACCACCGATCCGCTAGCACTTGACCCCATCCGCACGCAAATTCAAGAAATGCTTGGACAGTGCTACCGCATCGGAACGTGGGAAGACCTCAATCCCGTGCTGCTGGCGCAGGTGCAGGTGGAGAAAATGATCAACCAATTCCTGATGTTTTTCATCGTCGTAGTGGCGGCGTTTGGCATTGCGAGTTCGCTCATTATTTTTGGTGTCCAAAAAACAAAAGAGATTGGCCTGCTTAAGGCGCTGGGCGCGAGCAACGGGCAGGTGAGTTTTGTGTTTCTCATCCAAAGCGCAGTTGTGGGCGTGCTGGGCACGGGGATGGGCATCGGGTTGGGGTTATTGGTGCTCAAGTATCGCAATCAATTCCTCGGCTTCCTGCGAGGGCACGATGTGGAATTGTTTCCGGAAAAACTTTATGGCTTCCGCGAACTGCCCGCGCAAGTGGTGCCGGGCGATCTCGTGGTCATTTGCGGGGTATCAGTCTTAATTTGTTTGCTGGCGGGCCTGCTGCCGGCATGGAACGCGGCTCGCTTGCGGCCGGTGGAGGCTTTGAGAAGTGAGTGATCCCATCTTAAAAGCCAGTGTCGTTGGCAAGACTTACCGCATGGGCGGTCAGCCGTTGACCGTGCTCAATGGCGTGAACCTCGAGCTGCGGCGTGGCGAGTTCGTGGCGTTACAGGGCGCCAGTGGCTCAGGCAAAAGCACGCTGCTGCAGTTGCTCGGTGGGCTGGATGCGCCTTCGGAGGGCGAAATTATTTTTGACGACAAACCGCTGCGGCTGCAAACCGCACAGGATGCTGCCGCCTTTCGCGGGCGGCACATTGGGTTTGTGTTTCAGGCGTATCATTTGTTGCCGGACCTCGATGCGCTGGAAAACGTGTGCCTGCCCGCGCAGGTGCAGCGCGCGCCGCAGGCTAAGGCCGAACGCCGCGCGCGGGAATTGCTTGATGCGGTGGGGTTGGCGGATCGAATGACGCATTTGCCCACGGAACTGTCCGGCGGCGAACAACAGCGCGTGGCTATTGCGCGCGCGTTGATGAATGAACCG
>CAZJRV010000279.1:0-3280 GCA_964548235.1 uncultured Verrucomicrobiota bacterium | reverse complement strand
GGCGCCGAGCACGGCGATGTCGTCCACGCAATGGTTCACGAGGTCCTGCCCGATGGTGTCGTGGCGGTTCATCGCGAAAACCACCTTGAGCTTGGTACCCACGCCGTCGACGCTGGAGACAAGCACGGGGTTTTTGTATTTGCCCGGCTTGAGCGCGAAGAGCCCACCGAAGCCGCCGACCTTGCCGAGCACCTCGGGGCGGCTGGCGGATTTCAACAGGCGCGAGAGGCCGGCCTTGACTTGGTTGCCCAGCGCGAGGTCCACGCCGGCTTGTGCGTATGCAGTCTTTGCCATTTACAAAAGGTTGGGCTGATCGTCCTTGTGAACGAGGCTCTTGGCGCGTTCACGCTGGCGTTCCATGATGTGCTTGTCCACGGCGGGGTCGTATTCCACGGGATAATTCCCGTCGTAACAGGCCATGCAAAATGAAGCTTTGGGGTGGCCAGTGGCACGCACCATGCCTTCCTCCGAAAGATAGTTCAGCGAGTCGGCGTTCAGATAGGTGCAAATTTCTTCAAGCGTGTTGTTGGCGGCCATCAGTTTGCTACGATCCGGGAAATCGATGCCATACACGCACGGGTTTTTGTGCGGCGGACAGCTTACAAGCACGTGCACTTCCCTGGCGCCGGCTTCCTTGATGCTGTTGACGCGCTTTTTGCAGGTGGTGCCGCGCACAATGGAGTCGTCCACGATGATCACTCGTTTGCCCTTCACGAGGTCAGTGATGAGGTTGAGCTTCACACGCACATTGAAATCCCGGATGAGCTGGCTTGGCTGCAAAAAGCTGCGACCCACGTAGTGGTTGCGCACAAAGGCCATCTCGAATGGGATCCCGCTTTCCAGCGCATATCCCAGCGCGGCGCAGTTGCCGCTGTCCGGAATCGGCACCACGATGTCCGCATCGATGGGATTTTCGCGCGCCAATTCGCGGCCCATTTCCACGCGCACCTTGTGGACATTACGGCCGGCGATATTGCTGTCGGGTCGCGAAAAGTAAACGTACTCGAAAATGCAGAACGACCGTTTTTCCTGCTCGGGAAAGGCCTGGATGCTCCGCAATCCGTTGTCATCAATAATGACAATTTCACCCGGTTCCACATCGCGCACAAACTTCGCCTCAATCAGGTCCAGCGCGCAGGTTTCACTGCTGAACACGTACGCGCCATTGGCGAGCTGACCAATGCAAAGCGGCCGGAAGCCGTCGGGATCACGCACCCCGATCAACTCGTTCTCAGTCATTATGATGAGCGAGTACGCGCCCTCGAGTTTGCGGATGGTGGTGACGAGCGTGTTTTCGCCATTGCTGGTGGGCTGGGCGAGCCAGTGCAAAACAATTTCGCTGTCGACGGTGGTCTGGAAAATGGATCCGCGTTCCTCCAGCTCCTCGCGCAGGATGGCGGCGTTGGTGAGGTTGCCGTTGTGAGCGATGGAAATTTGGCCGCGCGAGCAATCCACCGTGAGAGGCTGCGCGTTGCCGATGTTGGAACTGCCGGTGGTGGAATAGCGCGCGTGCCCAATGGCGGTGTGCCCCACCAATTCGTGCAACACCTTGCCCTTGAAAACCTGCGGCACCAGCCCCATGCCTTTGTGCTCGCGAAACTGCGTGCCATCGTTGGCGACAATGCCGGCGCTTTCCTGCCCGCGATGCTGCAGCGCGTACAGGCCATAATAGGTCAGCTCGGCGGCATTGGGATGGCCGTGCACGCCGAACACGCCGCAGTAATGTTTGGGGTAATCGTGTCCGTCGCTCATTCTGCTATGCCATTGCGTTGTCGATTGAATTCCACCAACGATCGTGCAAGCCGGCAACCTCCCACGACCACTCGCCAGTCGTCGACCTAATTTTCAACGCCGCGTCTTTTTCGGCACTCACTGTGCCAATGCGGCACGCGGACACGCCCATCAACTTGGCGCGCTCGATGGCTTTCACGGAATCCAATTCCGAAGTGGTGATGACGATGCGCCCGAGAGTTTCGCCAAACAAAAGTGCGTCGAGGCGTTCAGATTCCAATTCGCTTAAATCAATTTCCGCGCCGATAAAGCGCGGCGTGTTGCGGCCCTCGAGTTCAGAGAAACAGCATTCGGCCAAGGCCACCGCGATGCCGCCCTCGGCGCAATCGTGCGCGCCTTTTACGAGGCCACTTTGGATGAGGCCCAGCAATGTGGTGCCCAGAGTGCGTTCGGTTTCCAAATCGCAGCGGGGCGGCGTGCCGGTTTTTTGCTCGTGCAAAACCTGCAAAAACGCCGAGCCGCCAAGGCCGTGCAACGCATCCTCCGCGCCCACCGGTTCGCCCAATAAAATAATCGCGTCGCCTTCGTCCTTAAACCACTGCGTCGTCACGTGGGCGGCGTCCTCGATGAGGCCCACCATTGCCATCGTGGGCGTGGGATCGATGGCGCCCTCGGGGTTTTGGTTGTAGAGGCTGACATTGCCGCCGGTGACCGGAGCATCGAATGCCGCGCAGCCCTCGGCCAAGCCGCGCACCGATTCCTTGAGCTGCCAAAACAACTCGGGATTGTGCGGATTGCCGAAGTTCAAATTATCCGTGGACCCAATCGGCGTGGCACCGCTGCAGGCGAGATTGCGCGCGCACTCGGCCACGGCGGCCTTGGCGCCCTCGAAGGGATCGAGATACACGTGCGTGGCATTGCAATCGACGGAGAGCGCGAGAATCTTTTCGGGGAAATCTCCGTTGCGGTTATCGCCGCCGGGGATGCTATCGCCCTTGATGCGGATGACCGCCGCGTCACTGCCGGGATTGACCATCGTGTTGGCGCGCACCATGTGGTCGTACTGGCGGTACACCCAATTCTTGGAGGCGATGGTCGGCCACTTGAGCAGTTTGCCCAAGGCGGCGGTGGGGTCTTCAAGGTCGTCGATGCCCTCGAGCGTGAAGGCGCGCACATCGGCGAGGTAGGCCGGCTCCTTAGCTTCGCGATGATAAATGGGCGCGTCGTCCGCAAGTTTGCTGGCGGAGAGGTCAGCCACGATTTCGCCGTGGTTCTTGACGACCATTTGGCCGGTGTCCGTCACGTTGCCAATCTCGGCCCAGGGCAAATCCCATTTGTCGAAGATGCGTTTGACCTCCTCTTCGCGGCCTTGCTCGACAATGATGAGCATGCGCTCCTGCGATTCACTGAGCAAAATTTCGTACGGCGTCATGCCGGGGCTGCGCTGGGGCACTTTTGCCAAATCAATCTCGATGCCCGTGCCGCCGCGGGCGGCGGTTTCGCAGGTGGAACAGGTGAGGCCGGCCGCGCCCATGTCCTGAATGCCCGC
>CAZJRV010000278.1:0-3302 GCA_964548235.1 uncultured Verrucomicrobiota bacterium | reverse complement strand
CATCGACTGGCCGTGGCGCAAAATGATGAGCTGGCCGGGCTGCTGCTGCTGCATGAGAGGCGTTCCATATCGACTGCCACGGATTCGATGGAGCGCCCGCGAATGCGGCAACCGCAGCCCAGTCGCCGGCGGTATCAACGCATGGGCGGAGGAGATTGATCCGAGCGTGCCGCGGTATTAGCAAATCGGAATTTGCTTTTGCTCGAATCGCTTCTCCCGCATACTATCGCTATGGGCACCCGACGTCATGCGCGTGAGCGCGCGGTTCAATTTTTGTTTCAGCACGAGCTGAATCCTCCAGAGGATTTGGCGTCGGCGTTGGAGCATTTTTGGATGCATCATCGTCCGGCCGTGGCCGAGGTGCAGGAGGGCAAAACCAACTGGGGCGTGGAAAAGGAATTACCGCCGCCGACCACTGACGACGTTGCCATCCAACAATTTGCCGAACCGCTCGTGCGCGGCGTGCTCGAACATCGCGATGCGCTCGACGCCGAGCTGACCCAAAATGCCGCCAATTGGGATCTCGATCGAATGGCTGGCGTGGATCGCAATATCCTGCGGCTCGCCGTTTATGAAATGCTGAATCGCGAGGACATCCCACCCGTGGTGAGCATCAACGAGGCGGTTGACCTTGCGAAAAAATTCTCCACCGAGGAGAGCGGCAAATTCGTTAACGGCATTCTCGACAACATCAAATCGCGCCTCAACCGCCCCGCGCGCGAGGCCACGGAGGCGCGTTGATGTACGCCGACCTCCACCTCCACACAAATTTTTCCGACGGCACATACACGCCCGAAGAACTCGCCGGCCATGGCAAACGGGTCGGCCTCAAGGTGATGTCGCTCACCGATCACGATACCATCGATGGCTGCTCCCGGATGACCGCCGCGTGCGCGGAGCTGGACATCGAGTTTGTTTCCGGTTGCGAATTCACTGTGGAGCTCGATGGCTACGAGCTGCACTTGCTCGGCTATTTTCTGGACCTCGAAAACACGCGCCTGCTCAGCGAGTTGGCGAAGTACCAGGAAGTGCGCCGCAATCGCATTCACGAAATGGTCGCCAAACTCAACGGGCTCGGCATCGCCATCACCAGCGAAGACGTGATGCGCATAGCCGATTGCGATGCGCCCGGCCGCCCGCACATTGGGCGCGCGCTGGTGAAGGCCGGCCATTGCCGCAACCTTGATGAGGCATTTCAAAAGTGGCTGAAGAAAGACAAGCCCGCATGGGTGTCCAAGGCGAAGCTCAGCGCGGCGGAGGCGATTCGGCTTATTCACGACGCCGACGGCTTGGCGGTGCTGGCGCATCCGGGACTGTACCATCGCGACGAGGTCATCCCGCCTTTGGTTGAGTTGGGAATGGACGGGCTCGAGTGCCTGTACACACGGCACAGCACGCCGATGACCGAGCATTATTTGATGCTCGCTGAACAATATAATTTGCTCGTCACCGGCGGCTCCGATTGCCATGGCAATAACAAAGGCAAGCCGCTCATCGGCGCGGTGAAGTTACCGGTGAGTTTTGTTGAGAAAATGAAATCCGCCGTGGCTGCATAAATGGGCTTGTTCGATAAATTCAAGGCGGGCCTCCAGCGCACGCAAGCCAAGCTTTCGCACGAGATTCACCGCATCGTTTCGCGCTCGCCCAAGCTGGATGACGATACGCTCGAAGAAATTGAGCACACCCTCATCAGCGCCGATCTCGGTCTGCCGATGACCCAGCGCATCCTTGCCGCCATCAAGGACAATTACGAATCGCAGGGCAAGGAAGGCCTCGATGTTTTGGCCGTTGCGCGGCGCGAAGTGGCCAGCACCTTCAACGGCGAACCCCCTGGGCTGCATCGCCAGCCCGAAGGGCTCACCGTGGTTTCGATGGTCGGCGTGAATGGCACCGGCAAAACCACCACCGCCGCCAAGCTCGCCCATCGGGTGCAATCCACCGGGGGCACCGCTGTGTTGGCCGCGTGCGACACTTTTCGCGCTGCCGCGGTGGAACAGCTTAAGGAATGGGGCGGGCGACTTGAAGTGCCGGTCATCGCCGGCAGCTACGGCGCGGATCCCGCTGCAGTCGGTCACGATGCCCTCAGCGCCGCCCAGGCGCGCAAGGCGGATTATTTGTTCATCGACACCGCCGGTCGGCTGCACACCAAAAGCAATCTGATGCAGGAACTGGAAAAACTGCATCGCGTGATTGGCCGCCAAGCCGAGGGCGCGCCGCATGAGGTGCTGCTCGTCCTCGATGCCTCCACCGGCATGAATGCGCTGACGCAAGCGCGTGAGTTCAACAAAACCGTTCCGCTCACCGGCCTGGTCATCACCAAACTCGATGGCACCAGCAAAGGCGGGATGGTGGTGGCGATTCATCAGGAACTGGATTTGCCCATCAAGTTCATTGGCCTTGGCGAGCAACCTGATGATTTGCAACCCTTCGATGCCGCGCAGTTTGCGAAAGCGCTCTTTGCGGAGTAAGTTGCTGCCGTGAGCTCGGCCACTAAAAACCCCGACGAACCCCGAATGCGCGAGGCCCTCGCCTTGGCGCGCAAAGGGCATGGCCGCACCTCGCCCAATCCGATGGTTGGCGCGTTGCTTGTAAAAGGCAGCGTGGTGATCGGCAAAGGTTGGCACCGACGCGCGGGAAGCCCACACGCGGAAATCGCCGCGCTCAACAACGCGCGCAAACACGATTACAACGTGAAGGGCGCCACGCTGTACGTCACGCTGGAGCCGTGCACCACCACCGGCCGCACGCCGCCCTGCACGGAGGCTATCATCGCGGCGGGCATCGCGCGCGTGGTGGTGGCGGCCACGGATCCCAATCCCGCTCATTCCGGGCGCGCTTTCCGCGTGTTGCGTCGCGCGGGGATTGAGGTTGTCCGGAATGTGCTTGCGGATGAAGCGGCGGAATTGAACGCCGCATTTAATCATTGGATTGCAAAAGGCACTCCGTTGGTCACCGTGAAGGCGGCGATGACGCTCGATGGGAAAATCGCCACCGAACATGGCGAGTCAAAATGGATCACCGGCGAAGCTGCGCGGCGCGAGGGGATGCATTTGCGAAAGGGCGCGGATGCGATTCTTGTCGGTATTGAAACGGTGCTCGCTGATGACCCTGGCTTATCCGTGCGCGGTGCAAAAAATTCTTTGCGCCGGATTATTTTGGATTCTAAAGCGCGCACGCCGGTGACTGCCAATGTGGTGGCCGATGAACACGCCGCGCTCACCACAGTGGTGGTGGTGAAAGGCGCGCCCGCGCGGCGAGTGGCGGCGTTGAGTAAACGGGTGAACGTCATGGAGGCGCCCACG
>CAZJRV010000277.1:0-3327 GCA_964548235.1 uncultured Verrucomicrobiota bacterium | reverse complement strand
AGCTGATGAGTATGCAGGTAAACAGAAAGAAAACAAACAGGCCGGTGAGATTGAGAAGGATATATTTTTTCATCGGCGATATTTGAGCACTTTTTTAAATATGCTGTCCACTACAATAAATTACTTTTTTTACAGTAGGGTTGGGGCCGGTTGGGTCGGGATTTTTGGGAGTGCATTGGTGGGCGGGGTGTGGTTCACTGCGCGTTTGCCATGGGATTGTTGCCGGAAATGTTTGTGGAGGAGATTGACGCCGCGGTGAAGGCCTACGACCTGCACGTGGTGTGCCTGGACAAGTCGCCGGGGGATTGTCAGGCGTCGCTGGAAAGCCTGCTGGTGAAGGCGATGCGGGCGTATGAATCGCGCGGAGAAGGCATGCGCCACGGGATCGCACTGGATAAACAGGTGACGATTTTTCTCAGCGAAGTGGATGGCGAGGAGAAGCCGATGTGCGGGATTTATTTCAACCTTTATTCGCCGTACAAAAAGGCACAGGTGGAGGCGGTGTCGGTGAAGGCGGAGGATTAGTGGGGTGTTTTTTGCGCCGGGGTTTATGTTTTTGTGAAATTAAAAAAGGCCCCGAGGTTTCCCCCGGGGCCTTCTCCACCTATCCGTTATTTGGGACGAACTGAATCGCCCACACGGATGTCCCCCTTGTTGATATCAGCCACTAAATAAGTGTCGTCGGTTTCGGCGGTGGTGGTGATTTCCCCCACGGGCTGGCCTTGACGCAGGACAAGGTAACGAATCTCAGCCGGAGGGAGCTTGGAGCCGACAATTTCAACCACCACAAAGGCTAGGCCCTGATCTACGAGCATCACGCGGCCGGAATCGCTCCCGGCAGGCACGGGAACTGCGGGATGGGGTTTGGAGGTATTTTGGATGCCCGTCTTGGGGGCACTTTGACCAAAGTGATTGCCGACACCGCCGAGGGGATTTGCCGATGAATCTTCTTCACCCTTGAGATAATTGCATCCAGTGAATGCAGATACGCCAAGCGCCAGCAGATAGTAAATTGGGATCCTCCTTGTCACCCTCAATTGGGGGAAAGACTATGGATTTAATGCATTTGGTCAACCTTGGGTTGTTCACAAGCTGTTAATTTGATGGGAATAAAGGAAAGGCCCATCGACCCGACACAAAGTTGCAAGAAAACCAAATGGCCGACTGGATTTCTTCTTACTCTTCACGACTCACCCCACCTTCACTCCCCACTGTGTCATACCCTTTTTTGAATTGCTTTTTGCCGCCGATCAGATAGGCTGGACGGATGGAGGCCATGAACTCAAAGCGCGTCATTCGGATGATATTGATGATGGCATTTTTTGCATTTGGGCTAACCACGCTGACCGGCTGCTCGGGCATTCGCGTGAACCAAAGTATTTCGCCGGCGACATTCCTGTTGCCGGGATTGCTGGGCGAACACAAAGCCACAGAGACCGGCGAGGGTGCATAGGTGGCCGAACACTCACCTTAGAGCTGCGTTTTTTCCAACATTTACCGCAGTGCGGACTGCATGGCGGCGGGATTCCTGTTTTTTCTGCATTTGTTTCTTCTGAAAGCATCCCGCTTTTTATGGCGTCAAGTGTATTCCTTGTTTCGGTGCACCAAAAAAATTTCATTTCGTGTTGACGGGTAAACCTCAACCTGCCATGGATAACCTTTCCGTTTTTGGACATAGATTTTTAACGCATGCCACGAGGTAAAAAAGGAACACGCAAGCCGGCGCCCAAGAGTGGCGCGGCCATGAAGTATGATGCGCACGCCACCGCGCTGGAGGATGCCTATGGCATGTTGGCGGATTTGCGCCGCGAATTATCCGACTCACGCGAGGATGTGGGTGAACGCGAGGAAATTCTCGCGCTCTTCGCCAAGTGCAAGGACGAACAGCGCGCGTGGCTGCTCCTGGAGGATTATTTTTCCAAACTGAAGCTGAGCCGCAAGGATTTTCCCGGTGACGAATGGTGGGACGCCGTCGCGAAGGCAAAGGGAAAGAAGCGGCTCGAGGCCCTCTCGGTGGTGTTCCTGCGAGCGGGCCGGCAGATGCCCGCGGAATTGAACCAGCACGCCAACCTCAAGCGCTTCAACGAAATCGAAAAAGCCGAGCGCGAGCGCGCGGTTTTCAGGGAACTGGAACACTGGATGTTCCCGCCCGCGCCAAACCATCTGGATGCCCCGCGCGCATCCATCCGCGCCGTGGCCGTGCCAGAGCCGGAAGACCTCGACTCCAGCCTGCAAACCTTGCGGGTGGAATTCGTGGTGCGCCGACCGCGCACGGGTGACCGCAAGAAATCGATCACCAACCTCGTGGATCTCACCGTGCGCGCGGCGCACGAGCAGGAACTCTTTCCCGCCGAGGACTGGGAATTCATCGAGTGGGTGGTCGAGCATTACGGCGACGAGCTTAAAGGCCACGACAGCCTCAACCTCACCGGCCAGCCATTGCTGCAATGGCTCGCCCATTGGGGCGGCCAATCGCGCCTGCAACCGGGCGTGGATTCCCCCCCCTACGAATTCCACGGCCAACTCGCCGAGCTGAGCCCCTCGCTCAAAAACGGCACGGCAATCCTTGCTTTCACCCACACGCTGACACTGCCCGACGGCCGCGAGGTGCCGCTCGAGGACGCGCAATTTTTTGCCGGACGCCCCACAATGGTGCTGGTGGAAAACACCTTTTATTTCCTGCGCAACAGCCCGCCCACTTCGCTGCTGAGCAAATGGGTGAGCAACCCACGCGCGCCCATCAACAAACTCAGCACACGGTTCATCACCGAACTGCGCCGCACCCACGTGCACGATGGAATCGACTGGAACGAACTCTGTGAATCACACACGGCCAAGCCGCTGTTCATTTTGGAAATGCACGGCGACCGCCTCGAGCTGCGGCTGCAAGCCAAGAGCGACCTGGACGGCAGCCTTTGGGAATGGACCGGCCACGAATGGCACATCAAGGCCAAAGGCAAACGCCGCGACGAAAAGCCAAGGGTGTTGGAGGATGCGCGCCTCGAGCCTTCCATCGAATGGCTGCGCAAGCTGGACTGGTTCACACCCGAGCCCGGCCTGTGGGTGGGCGACGCAAACGAGAATTTTCTCAACGTGCTCGCCAGCGTATGGCATGAGCGCCCACAAGGCGCGGAATTTCTTGGCAACGATTCGATCCAACGCCTGTTCCTCAAACCTAAGCGATTGAAGCCCACGCTCATTGTGAAAGTCAGCGGCATCGATTGGCTATCGGTTTCCACGGAATGGGAAGAGGAAGGGATGAAGCTCACCAAAATAGATTTGGAAAGCCTCGCGCAGGCGACCAGCCGGTTTGTAAAACTGCCCAGC